>DASPWW010000051.1:0-1667 GCA_035637595.1 Solirubrobacterales bacterium
GCGGAAGTTCGGAATCGACGCGCCCTGGTACGTGCAGTACGTCCGCTACCTGCGCTCGCTGGCGCGATTCGACTTCGGCCCGACCTTCACGTTCTCGAACCGGACGGTCAACTCGATCCTGCGCGACCAGGGGCCGATCACACTCGAGCTCGCGCTGTTGGCGCTCGGCTGGGCGCTCGCGCTCGGTCTCCCGCTCGGGGTCCTCGCCGCGCTACGGAGCGGAACCGTGCTCGATCGCTTTACGACCGTGCTGACCGCCGCGACGATGGGCCTGCCCAACTTCTTCGTGGCGACCGTCCTCCTCTGGCTCCTCGCCGTCAAGGTAGGCGTCATACCGGCCTTCGGCTGGGACGGTTGGCGCGCGAAGCTGCTGCCGTCCTTCGTTCTCGCGCTGGGTCCCCTGTCGCTGATCACGCGTGTGCTGCGAGCCGAGATGCTCGAGGTGCTGGGGAAGGAGCACCTCCGCATGGCACGCGCCAAGGGCCTGCGGCGCGCCCGCGTCCTCCGCGTGCACGTGCTCCGCCCCGCGCTGATCCCGGTCGTCTCGATGCCGGGGCCGCTGCTCGGCTCCCTCGTCGCGGGCCTCTTCGTCGTCGAGTACATCTTCGCGATCCCCGGCATCGGCCGCTACTTCCTCGCCGCCGCCGGAGCGGGCGACTACCCGCTCACGCTCGGGCTGACCATCGTCCTGACGACGGCGATCGTCGTCGCCAACCTGTTCTCGGATCTCGCGCTCGCCGCGCTCGACCCGCGGATTCGCGGCTAGATGATTGATGCCACGGCCTAGGGTCGTGGCGACTGCGGGATCGCGGGGTGACGATGCCGACGACGGCTCGCGATGAATCTCGACCGCCAGTCCGGTCATATCGTTGGAAACGCCGAGTCACGGAGGCGACGAATGCGTGACACCGAACCACAGACCGCAGGCGGGAAGGTGCTCTTGCACTTCCTGATCACACTGGACGGCTTCGTGGCGGGGCCGAATCACGCTCTGGACTGGATGACGGGCACGGCAGTCCGTCCCGGCCTGCACGACGAGTACATCCAGACGACGGGCGCGATCCTGGCCGGGCGGGACGGCTGGGACGCGGCGATCGGCGATCGTCGCCCGTATGGCGGGGCCTGGGAGGGGCCGATCTTCGTGCTCACGCATCATCCCGAGGACGCTGCACCCGCCGACGGAGTGACGTTCCTGAACTGCGGCCCGGCCGAGGCGGTGCACATCGCGCTCGAGGCGGCCGCCGGCAAGAACGTCGAGGTGTTCTCGCCGACGATCGGGCGACAGCTCCTCGAGCTGGGGTTGATCGACGAGATCGACCTCCACATCGCCCCTGTGCTGCTCGGCGAGGGCATCCGGCTCTACGACAACCCCGGCGGCAAGCCGATCCGCCTCCACCGGGTCGGCGAGGACGGGCCAGCCTCGGCCGTGAACGTCCGCTACCGACCGACGACGGCTCTGTAACGTCGCAAGGTTGCGGCGAGGCGCGCGGGCCGCATCACCCCGCGATCCCGCACCAGGGTCGTGGCTAGGTGTTGGTCCCGACAACGTTGTTCATCTCGGCGAGGCGGCTGAGTGGTGGTTTGCGGCCGAGTGAGCGGTGTGGTCTGAGTCGGTTGTACCAGTCGAGCCAGCCGGCGAGGGCTGCGGTGCGTTCGGCGCTCGTGCG
>DASPWW010000052.1:0-39111 GCA_035637595.1 Solirubrobacterales bacterium
GTCGAGGATCACCAGCTCGCCGTCGACGACGTAGTGGCCCTCCGGCAGGACGAGCTCCGGGAAGTAGCGACCCAGCGGCTTGCCGTTGCGCGACTGGAGGTACAGCTCGGCGCCGTCCACGAAGGCGATGGCGCGAAAGCCGTCCCATTTCTGCTCGTAGGTCCACTCGTCGCCGGTCGGAAGCTGCTTGCGCGACAGCGCGAGCTGGGGCTTGACGGGCGGCTTGAGCGGTAGGGCCAACTGACAATCACATGCTGCTCGCGGCAGAGCCGCGCTTTAACACCTCGATCCTAGACTGGCGCGCGATGGGCCAACCCCAGCCTCCGGCCGACCTGTCAGCCGATCCTCCCTCGGGATGCGACATCGCGGTCGTCGGCGCCGGGATCGTCGGGCTCGCGGCCGCGCGCGAGCTCGCCCACCGCCACCCCGACGCTGCCGTCGCGGTGCTCGAGCGCGAGCAGCGGATCGCCGTCCACCAGACCGGGCACTCGAGCGGCGTTATTCACGCCGGGATCTACTACCGCCCGGGGTCGCTGAAGGCGAGGCTTTGCGTTGCCGGCGCGCGCGAGCTGTACGAATACTGCGACGAGCGCGGCATCCGCGCCGAGCGCCCCGGCAAGGTGATCGTCGCCACCGAGCTCGACGAGCTGCCGCGGCTCGACGAGCTCCAGCGCCGCGCGATCGAGAACGGCGTGCCGGGCGTTCGGCGGATCGGCTCCGACGAGCTGCGCGAGATCGAGCCCCACGCGCAAGGCTTCGCTGCCCTTCACTCGCCGAGCACGGGGGTCGTCGACTTCCGCGAGGTGACCGCAAGCCTCGGGGCCGAGCTGACCGCGACCGGCGGGACGATCTCGACCGGCTGTGGCGTGCGCGCGATCGACGCCGGCGAGACCGGGATCGCGCTTCGCCACGCGCGCGGCGAGCTGCGCGCCCGCGCGGCGGTGTTCTGCGCCGGCGCGTGGTCGGATCGCCTCGCTGTGATGGCCGGAGCCCCCGCCGACCCGCGGATCGTCCCCTTCCGTGGCGCCTACCTGCGACTGCGGCCAGAGCGCCAGGGACTCGTCCGCACCAGCATCTATCCCGTTCCGGACCCCGATCTGCCCTTCCTCGGGGTCCACCTCACGCGCGACCTCGACGGCTCGATCCACGTCGGGCCGTCGGCCCTGATCGCCGGGGCGCGCGACGCATACCGGCTGACCCGGGTGCGCCCGCGCGAGCTCGCCGCGACGCTCGCCTGGCCCGGGACGTGGCGCCTCGTGCGGCGCCACTGGCGCAGCGGCGCGGTCGAGCTGCGCCGCGCGCTCAGCCGCCGCGCGTTCGCGGCTGAGGCAGCGCGGTTTGTCCCCGAGCTCGGGCCGGCGGACCTCGCCGCCGGGCACGCGGGCGTGCGCGGCCAGGCCCTGGCCCGCGACGGCACACTCGTCGACGACTTCGTCGTCTCGACAACCGAGCGCGCGATCCACGTCCGCAACGCGCCCTCGCCGGCCGCGACCTCCTGCCTCGCCCTCGCGCGCCTGATCGCAGACCGGGCGCAGAGCGAGTTGGAGCTATAGGCTCGTTGCCGAGATGGAGGTCGCGACCACCGAGAAGCCGGCGGCCGCCGAGCACGGCGTCTCCTCGTTCGCCAAGTCCCTGTTCATGGGCGAGATCTGCGAGGAGCTCGTCTTCCCGTGGCCCGAGCCGGACCCCGACGAGCAGGACAGGATCAGGGCGCTCAACGCCTCCCTGCGCGACCTCGCGGAGCACAAGATCGACACGCGCAAGGTCGAGGAGCAACGCTGGCTGGGCGACGACATCGTCCGCGAGCTCGGCGAGCGCGGCCTGTGCGGCCTCTACGTCCCCGAGGAGTACGGGGGCCAGGGCCTGTCCCAGACCGGCTACGCGCGCGTCTTCGAGACCTTCGCCCAGATCGACGCGACCCTGTCGATCGTGATGGGCGTCCACCAGTCGATCGGCTTCAAGGGCATCCACCTGTACGGCACAGTGGACCAGAAGGAGCGTTTCCTGCCCGACCTCGCCAGCGGGCGGAGGCTCGCCGGGTTCGCGCTGACCGAGCCGGAGGCGGGATCGGACGCGTACAACATCCGCTCGCGCGCTGTACGCCAGGCCGACGGCTCGTGGCTGCTCAACGGCGAGAAGCGCTTCATCGGAAACGGCGCCAAGGGCGAGGTCTTCACGACCTTCGCCCGCGCCGAGGTCGGCGGCAAGGACCGCCACATCGCGCTGATCCTCGAGAAGGGCATGAAGGGGTTCGAGGTCGGCGAGCGCTACGACACCATGGGCCTGCGCGGCAACGACCTGCGGCACCTCTACTACAACGACGTCCGAGTCCCCCCCGAGAACGTGCTCGGAGAGCCCGGCGACGGCTTCAAGATCGCGATGGAGATCCTCAACAACGGGCGCATCGGGCTCGGGACGGGATCGGTGGGCGCGACGAAGGGCCTGCTCGACCGCACGATCGAGCACGTCAAGGAGCGGCAGCAGTTCGGCCACCCGCTCGCCGACTTCGAGCTCGTCCAGGAGAAGATCGGCTGGATGGTCTCCTACCTCTTCGGGCTGGAGTCGATGTGCTACCTGACCTGTGGCCTGGTCGACGCGGGGGTTCCGGACTACTCGCTCGAGTCGGCGATCTGCAAGGTCTCGGCGACCGAGTTTCTCTGGTACGCGGCCAACCGCGCGCTTCAGCTCAAGGGCGGCGCCGGCTACATGCGCGACGAGCCCTACGAGAAGGTGCTGCGCGACATCCGGATCTTCCCGATCTTCGAGGGCGCAAATGACGTCCTGCGCGCCTTCGTCGCGCTGTCGGGAATCAAGCCGGTGGGCGAGAAGCTGTCCGGGCTCGGCGACCTCGAGCTCACCAATCCGATCGGATCGATCGGGGTGCTGGTCGACTACGTGAGCGGTCGGATCCGACCCGACAAGGTCACCAAGGCCCATCCCGAGCTGTCGCAGCAGGCCGAGGCGGTCTCCGATCAGGTAAAGGAGCTGCGCGGCGTGACCGAGTCGCTGCTGCGCGAGCACAAGCGGGGGGTGATCGAGCGCCAGTTCCACCAGAAGCGGCTCGCCGACGCGGTCTCCGACATCTACGCCCAGATCGCGGTGCTGTCGCGGATCACAGCGATCTTCGAGTCCCAGGGCATCGAGCCCTCTGGCCAGGAGCGCTACATCGCCGAGACTTTCTGCAATCGCGCCGCGCGGCGCGTGCGCTCCCAGTTTCGCCGCATCGAGTCGAACGACGACGACCGCATGACCGCGATCGCCAAGCTCGCCTACAAGCGCGGCGAGTACGGCTACGCGCTGTTCGAGGACTGAGGTTCCACCGCTACCCGGCGGGCAGGCAGCCCTTGATGACCAGCTCCTCGGCCGAGGTGAAGTCGGCCGCCGGATCGATCCCGTAGACGACGTTGCCGACCGCCTCGACGTCGGCGGCGCCGGCCGCGTCCTCGATCTTCGGCTCCGCGGCCTGCGCGTCGTCCTCGGTCTCGAAGACGACGATCACCGCGGCGTCGTCGAGGTTGCCCTGCGCGACGTCGAGTCGCTCGTAGGCAGCATCGACGCCGGGCAGCTCGGCGTCGCTCGGCGTGGCCTCGAATCCGGCGGCGTCTAGGCATGCCGCGACGTCGTCGACGCTGGCCGGGCCAGGAGCGCCACCGGCGCCGGTCGCGCCCGCCGGGGCAGGGGAGGTGGTGCTCACGACAGGAGTCGTGGCCGTGGTCTGCTCGTCGTCGTCGCAGCCCGCGAGCGCGGCGGTCAGGCAAGCAAGCGCGCCTATCAAGAGCCGTATGCGCATCGCTACCCGTTCTCTTCGACCTTGCGGCTCGCCGTGGGACTCACTTCCTTCGCTTCTTCTTCTTGACCGTCCAGGTGAGGCTCGCGGGCGTCGAATCGACGGTGCCCGCGGTGTCCTTCGCCCTGACCTGGAAGGTGTGCGTCCCCTTCTTGACCTTGAGCAGCTTGAACGGCGAGCCGCAGTTGTTGAACTGGCTGCCGTCGAGCTTGCACTGGAACTTCGAATCCGGCTCGCTCGCGGCGAACTCGAACGTCGCTCCCCGCTTGCGCGTCTTGGCGGGTGGGCCCCTGGTGATCGTCGTGTCCGGCTCGGTCGTGCCTCCGAGACACGGGCCCTGCGTCGAGGCGTCGGTGAAGCACAGGTCCTGCGTTTCGTCCCCGTAGCCGTCCGCGTCGGCGTCGGGCTCGACGTCGGCGTTGAGCAGCAGCGACGCGTCCGGCTGCTGGCTGAACGACGCGTCGGTCGCCCCGGTCAGCGCCGGCTGCCATCGGCGCACGGTCCCATAGCCGCTCTCGCTGTGCCGATCGACCGAGTTGCTGCCGATGTCGGGCATCGCGATCCCGATCAGCTGGTTGGCGTGGATCGGAAGCCGAGTCGCGTTCGGCTGTCCGTTCAGAAGCGCAGCCGGGTCGCTAGTGGCCGAAGCGCTCGCATTGTCCCCGTCCGCGCTGGTGATCACCTGGAGCTGCAGGGTGCCGGCGCCGAAGACCCGCCAGCGCACGATCACGCCGTCGATCGGCGAGCGCACCTGCTGGACCGGCCCCGCCGTGGAGGGATCCGTCTGGGCCCACGTGCAGGAGAAGATCCCGTTGCAGGTGCCGACGCTCGTGTTGGCGGTCGCATTGACGTCCGCCCCGATCGTGACCGCCGCCGAGCTCGTCGAGGGAAGGGCCAGAAAAGCGAGCCCGCAGCCGGCCATGGCCAGCCCGATCGCGATCCGACCGCGATACCTCGGCTTCGCTTCGAATCCGCTCGGAACGGACATCGACTACCAGCTCTCTCCTCGAGTTCGCCAGACTGCCGCCCGGCGAGAGCACCCTGCGGCCTCGCCGGGCACTCTAGCGGTGGCGTAAGAGGGGGGCTACTACTTCGCCTGCCCGGGGGGTACGCCGCCCTGCCCCGGTGGGGTCACCGGGGGACCGGCGCTCGGCGGCGGGCCCGTGGAACCGTCGCTGCCGCCGCCCGGCGGGACGCCGCCCGGCCCAGGCGGGGTGCCGCCCTGCCCCGGCGGAGTAGCGGCCGAAGGCCCGTTGCCCTGCGGCTTGCCGTTGTGCCCGTGGTGCCCATGTCCGCGCGGACCGTGCTTGCGGCCATGATGCCTGGCCGCGGCGGCGGTCGCGTTCCCGGCGCCGGCGTCCTCGTCCTCGTCCTCGGCCACCTCGCCCTTGTGCGCGGCATTGCTGCCCTGACCGCGCAACTCGCCCGGGCCGGGCTGGCCGTCGTCGACGGCGGACTGATTCGGCAGCTCGAGGCCGAGCCGCTCGAACGCATCCTGCGCCGGCTCGGGCAGCGTGATCCCTGCGAAGGCGAGCCCGGCGAGCATCGCCGGAACGAGCGCCACCGCGAAGGCGACCCTGGCGAACACGACCAGCCGCCGCCGCCATGCCGCACGACGTACCCGGGTCATCGCGCCGGTCGGCTGCGACGCGGCCTCCAGGCTCGCCGATCGGGCGACCTCCGCGAGCCGCGCGACGACCGCCGGCTCGACCGCGGGATCGGGCTGCTGCGGCAGCGCCTCTGTGAGGATCGCCACGAACGACGCGAGCTCGCGCAACTCGGGGGCCTCGCCAGTCGTGGGGTCCACCCCCGACAGCACGCGCTCCGCCTCCTCGGCTCGGATGCGGCGGGAAAATGCCATCTCTTGATCAAAAGCGTCGCGGCGGCTCACAGGGTTACGCCCCCCCTTGCCAGCTTGCGCCTCACGGCCGCCAGGCCGCGCCGCTGCAGGGCCTTCACGGCCCCCGGGCGCTTGCCGATCGCCTCGGCGACCTCCTCGACCGTCAGCTCGCCGAGCACGCGAAGCAGCAGCACGGTCTGCTGCTCGGGGGTCAACGCCGCGAGCACCCTCTGCACCTCCTCACGCCCGATCCGCGCCATGGCCTCGTCGGCGACATCGGCGGTCGGGGTCGCGTGTGGCTCGGGGGTCTCGGCGACCGGTTCGACGGGGCGCCGCGCGTCCGCGCGGCGCGCGTCGATCAGGCGGTGGTGGGCGATCGTGAACACCCAGGCCCGAAAGTCGCGCTCGTCGCCCTCGAAGCGCGGCAGGTCGCGCGCGACCTGAAGGAAGACCTCGCTCAGGTTGTCCTCCGGCTCGGGCGCCGCGCTCGCTCGCAGGTAGCCGAGCACCGGCGGCGCGAGACGGCGATAGATCGCGCTCCAGGCGTCCTCGCTGCCCTCCCGGGCCGCCTCGAGCAGCGGCTCGAACTGCTCGGGTTCGCGCTCACCCATGCCCGCGACGCTAACGGAGGGCCGCGGCGTTGGGTGCAGCGATCGCCTCGAACTCCCGCATCGTCCCCCCTGAAACCACGGAATCACCCGTACCCCCGTGGCGCAAGCCGGCGCTGTTACGGATGCAGCCGACGCGACGCGACGCCGCCGAGGACTGAACCGAACCTGAATCGGGAAGGAACAGCGGACGTGAACCCAGGAGACCTACGAGGAGGCTCGATGACCAAGCGAACGCTCGCGACACTGGCCGTGGCGACGATGGGCGCGGTGCTCGCCTTCGCCGCCGTGGCGGTAGCGGACAACATCACCGGGACGCAGGGCGATGACGTCCTGACCGGCACCGCCGTGGACGACCACATGGTCGCCAAGAAGGGCAACGACCAGGCATCGGGCCTGGCCGGCAACGACAACGTGTCCGGTAACAAGGGCGACGACGTCCTCAACGGCGACGACGGCGACGACGTCGTGACCGGCAACCAGGGCGCCGACCAGCTCAACGGCGGCGCGGGCAACGACCTCATCAAGGCCCGCGGCGACGGCAACAAGGCAGCCGACACGATCACCTGCGGCGAGGACGCCGACACCCTCGACGACGACGTCGACACCGTCCTGGCTGACAAGAACGACGTGGTCGCGGCGGATTGCGAGAACGTCGATCGACCCGGGGATGAGAACCCCCATGGCCACTAGCCGATTGGCCACTTGCGGGTCGATCTCAGGATCGACGGAGGGGCCCCGGGCGGCAGCGTCCGCCCGGGCGCCCGTCCGGTCCCTACGACCGCGCGTCGAGGCCGAGGACGCTTCGCAACCGCGACTCCTCGACGCCCTCGACGCGCACCAGCTTGTCGCGCGAGCGGGCGCCCCTCACGACGCTCACGCGCGTGCGGCCGACGCGGGCGCGCTTGGCGATAAGGCGACACAGCGCATCGTTGGCGCGGCCGCCGACCGGCGGCGCGGTCACCCGCACGACAAGCATTCCGTCACGCTCGCCGGCGATCTCGTCGCGGCTCGAACGCGGCTGGAGCCGGACCCTGACTTCAGCAGAAGACATGACTCGATAAGTCCTGACGCTGGGCAGCTTCCCAGCGTTAGCCAATCAGAGCGCGGGGACCTTCGCGCTCATCACCCCCCAAGGAGGGATGCAAGATGATGAAGCGGACATCAGTTCTGATGGTCGCTGTGGCAGTGGTAGCAATCTCGGCCGCCGGCGTCGCCCTGGCGGACAACATCACGGGGACACAGGGCGACGACGTGCTGACCGGGACCCCGTTCGACGACCACATCGTCGGCAAGAAGGGCAACGACACCATCAACGCGCTGGCCGGGAACGACGACGTCGCGGGTGGCAAGGGCAACGACGTCGTAAACGGCGACGAGGGCAACGACACGCTGTCCGGCAAGAAGGGCGCCGACCAGATCAACGGCGGCACGGGCAACGACTCGATCAACGCCCGCGACGGCAAGCACGGCGGCCCGGACACGGTCACGTGCGGTGAGGACGGCGAGCCGGAGTACTCGACCGACGCCGACACCGTGCGCGCGGACAAGAACGACATCGTGGCGGCGGACTGCGAGAGCGTCGACGTCACGCCCCACGGCTCGAACGGCCACGGAAACGGCCAGAACAAGTAGCGGAGCAACAGCACTTCCTCCGGGAGTGAAAATCGAGGCCCGGGGCCGGTCCGTCCGCCCCGGGCCTCGCGTTGTCTAAGTGCTAAGGGGGAGCGCGCCGGCGGCGGCCCTTCCAGGCCCGCCAGGCGCGCAGGATGCGACTCCAGATCAGGTACGCGAGGGTGGCCCCCGCGACCATCAGCACGATCACGATCGCCAGCGCCGTGCTCGGGTGCTCGAGCGCGAGCGCGACGACCACGGCCACCATGCCGTCCTCGAGCAGGCTTACGACGATGTTCGAGAACGGCTCGGGCGAAGCGTTGATCCCGAGCCGCAGGCCCGCCTTGAGGCCGTGGCTGGCGAGCGCCGTGCCGCCGCCGCCCGCCGCGGACAGCGCCTCGTCGATCGAGCTGACGTCGGCGTCGCCGGCGAACAGCGCCCCGACCGCACTTCCGACCGCGGGGCGAATCGGCGTCTGGACGAGGTCCCAGGTCGTGTCTAGATACGCGACCTTGTCGACGACGAACTCGATCGCGAACAGCACCAGCGCCGTGACGATCACGGGCGTGCCGGTGAGCGGGTCGGGGACCTCACCTACGCCGGCCCGGCCCAGCAGACCGAGCATCGCCACGGTCCCGTAGGCGTTCACCCCGGCGGCCCAGCCGGCGCTGATTACGGTCGGGACCAGCTCCACCGGCTCGTGACCGGCGCCGAGCTCAGCTCAGTTGAGGCGCTCGACGATCATCGCCTCGCCCTGGCCCCCGGCGACGCACATCGTCTCGAGCCCGACCTGGTGATCCTCGGTCTCCATGACGTTGAGCAGCGTCGTCATGATCCTGGCGCCCGTCTGGCCGAACGGATGGCCGAGCGCGATCGCCCCGCCGTGCGTGTTGAGCTTGTCGAGCGGGATGTCGCACTCGTCCATGATCGGGATCACCTGGGCGGCGAACGCCTCGTTGAGCTCGACGGTGTCGACGTCGTCGATCTTCATCTGGGCCCGATCGAGCACCTTCTTGATCGCGCCGATCGGGGCGACGCCCATGTACTCGGGCTCGTTGCCGAAGGTGGCCGCTGTGACGATGCGGGCCCTGGGCGTCAGGCCCAGCTCCTTGGCGCGCTCGTCGGACATCACGAGGACCGCCGCCGCACCGTCGTTGAGCGGGCACGAGTTGCCCGCCGTGACCTTGCCGTCCGGCCGGAAGGCGGGCTCGAGCTGCGACAGCTTCTCGAGCGTGGAGCTCGCACGCGGGCCGTCGTCCTTGGCCGCCTCGCCTCCATCGGGCAGCGGGACCGGAACGATCTCGCGGTCGAAGAACCCGGACTCCTGGGAGGCCACCGCGAGCTCCTGCGAGCGCTGCGCGTACTTGTCCATGTCGGCGCGGCTGACCTCGTAGCGGTCGGCGACGTTCTCGGCCGTCAAGCCCATCGCGATGTAGGCGTCGGGCTGGCCGTCCTTGCCCTGCAGCTTTTCGTTCTGATCCGCCTCGCCCGCGGGCTCGGTGCGCTCGTTGTAGCGGCTCACCCACTCGACGCCGGCGGCGACATAGGTGTCTCCCTGGCCGACCTTGACGGCATTGGCCGCGACGCGGATCGCCTCGAGGCTCGACGCACAGTAGCGCGAGATCGTCGAGCCGTTGGTCGTCTCGGGAAGCTTGTCGGACAGCAGCACGATGATGCGGCCGATGTTGAAAGCCTGAAGTCCCTGCGGCATGCCGCAGCCGCAGTAGACCTCCTCGACGGAGTCCGGCGCGACATCGGGATGGCGCTCCAGAAGCTGGTCGACCGTGTGGGCCCCGACCTCGTCGGGGCGAAGCTGCGCGAGCGAGCCCTTGAATGCGCGCCCGATCGGAGTGCGTACTGCGTCGACGATCACTGCCTCTGGCATCTGCGGTCTCCTTGTCTCGTTTGGGCGCCTCCATGGTATTCAGGCGGCCAGGCCCGCCGACGTTCGGTTCCCGCACGAGGCGGCAGGAGGACCATTAAGCTCGCGGCGTGGCGGTCGAATCCGACCCCGATCAGCAACCCGACTCCGCGTCGTCGCTCGAGCCGCGGCGCGTCGCCGAGATGCGGCGCGCCGGCGAGATCGAGCTGATCGACATCCGCCAGCAGGACGAGTGGGACGAGGGTCACATCTCCGGTGCCGTGCACATCCTGCTCGAGCAGCTGCCGTCTCGAGCGGACTCGATCCCCCGCGACCGGCCGGTGGTCTTTCACTGCCGCAGCGGGAACCGCTCGGCGATGGCGGCGGACGCCTTCCGGCACGACGGCTACGACGCCTACAACATGGCCGGCGGCGTGCAAGCCTGGGAGAACGCCGGGCTGCCGCTCGAGCCGGCCGCCGAGCTCTCCGAGCGCTGATATAGGGTCATCGATCGATGCAGGGCACCCCAACCGAGCCGCCCAAGCCGCCCCCGCCGCCCCCCGGCGGCCCACCGCCCGGCCAGCCGCCCGCCGCCGGGATGGGGCCCACCCCGCCGCCCCCCGGTCAGGTGCCGCCCGCGGCGCCCGGCACGCCGGGCGAGCCCTCGCCGGCCCTCGCCGATGCCGCCGCCAGCCCGCACGAGCGCATCGACGGGCTGCGCAGCTGGCTCTCGCAGGTCGAGCGCAGGCTCAACCTGCGCACGATCGCGCTCGCGGCGGTGTCGGTGCTCGCCCTCGCGGCGGCGATCGTGGCGATCGTGCTGGCCAGGGACGCCAAGGACAAGTCCGCCACCGACGCCCAGCTCCAGGACGTCCGCGAGCAGCTCGCCTCCGTCGAGGAGACGGCGAGCCAGGCGGCGCAGCAGGACGTCCGGTCGCTGACCGAGCGGATCTCGACGCTCGAGGACAAGGTCGCAACCGCGACCCAGGGCGACCAGTCGGTCGACCAGCAGATCTCGGTGATCCAGGACGACATCCAGGACCTTCGCAACCAGATCTCGGACCTCGAGTCGAGCGGCCAGGGCACGACCACAACGCCCTAGGGACCGACGCCTCGCCTGGAGATCGTGCGTTTACGCACTAATCGTGCGTGGGAGTTGTCTGCTCATTGCTCTACATTCGTGGGCACCGTGGCCGCGAGGGCTGAAATCGCCACACGCGACCGACGTCGGCGACGATGTGAAATCGCCGGCCCGGGAGCGGTCGGCACCCGAAAGGAGGCGCGCTGATGGCGCAGGGTTACTGCGTGAAGGAGCGCAAGAAGGTCGAGATCCAGGATCCGCAGCAGGTGACGATGAAGAATGGGCGTCCAGCGATTCAGGGCACCTGTCCCGACTGTGGAACCAAGATCTTCAAGATCGGCAAGCTCAACGGCTAGCCGCAGTTAAGACCCATAACGGCGTCCCGCCGCAACCGGCGGGACGAGCGCGCGGATCTCCCCCAGCAGCCGCGTGGCGAGCTCGGCCGGGTCCTCACCCGACCTCGCCTGCCCCGTCGCCGGCTCGAAGAAGCTGATGGAGATTCGCGGGCGTTTTGGGAAGCGAACGTAGTCCGTCGTTCCCTCGACGCAGCACAGCACGACCCGCACGCCGGGGCACCACTGGGCGAGCCTGCCCACCCCGCTGCGCGCGCGCAGCGTCTCGCCGCGCGACAGCCTTCCCTCGGGGAAGACGCAGATCGCCTCGCCGCCGCGCAGCGCCTCCACCGCCCTGTCGAGCGCGCGGGCGTCCCCCGCGCCGCGCTCGATCGGAATCTGACCCATCGCGTGGAGGATCGGGCCGAGGCCCGGAATCCTCCACAGATCGGCGCGCGCCAGAAAGCGCAGCGGACGGCGCTTGCGCAACGCGATCCCGACGACGATCGGGTCCCACTGGCTGTCGTGGTTGGGGACGACGAGCAGCGGCCCGTCTACCGGGACCGCGTCGAGCCCGGTGATGCGCACCCGCCCCCACAGCGCCACCGGGAGCAGCAGGCGAGCTACGAACGCGTAGAGCGAATCGCCCCCCGGTCAGCCAGCCTCGATCAGGCTGCGGCGGTGACCGCCTCGGCGGCTGCCGCGACCGGCGCCTCGGCGAGTCGCGCCATAGCCGGCGGCTGGAGCGCGAAGTAGCCGATCAGGCGCCAGTCGTCCCCGCCCCCGCGGCGCAGCAGCACCTTGCCGAGGTAGGCGCCGGGGACGATCTGGACGAGCTCGTCGAGGATGTCGCGGATCAGCGGCCTGGGATTCGACTCCGAGTCGTAGTCGATCTTCAGCGTCTCGCGATCCGGATCGAGCTTGCCGGGTCCGACGTAGGTCGCAAAGCGGAACGCGGCGAGCCGTCCGCCACCGGCCGGCTCGGGCCGGTAGCCGGGCCACAGGACCCTGGCGGGCACCCGCGCGCTCGCGGTCAGCAGGTTGTCGCCCGCCTGTCGCTCGGGGTCGAAGCGCTTGCCCAGCCACGGCATCCACGCGAATGTCAGCTGGCGCAGCGCCAAGGTCACAGGCGCGGGGAGGGTCGGCGTGACGAGGATCCCGTCCTGCGGCCCCTCGAGGACCGGCTTGGGAGCAACCCCGAGCCTGAACATGCGGTTGAGGGTGTCGTATGCCTCGCGCGGGCGGCTGCCCGCGCGGGCGCCCGCGAGCCGGATCTGATTCCACGCCGAGCGGCGCGCCAGCTCGGCATTGGCCTTCGTCAGGCCCTGGAGCGCCTCGACGTAGCGCTCGACCTCGTCGGGTCGGGGCTCGAGCGGATCGGGCTCGAGCGCGGGCAGGTCGGTCTTGCGCGTCGCCATCGAAAGCCTCCGGATGCGGGAAGAGGGTCGCCGACGGCTGAAGTTACTTCATACGGAGGCGCCGGACTGGCGCCGCCCGTACAGATACCCGATCAGCGCCTGGACCACTTCGGGATCGAACTGAGTCCCGGCATGGCGCGACAGCTCGGCCATCGCGTCGGCGTGGGACGTTGCCTTGCGGTAGGGCCGATCGGAGGTCATCGCGTGGTAGGCGTCGCAGGCGAGGATGATCCGGCTGCCCACCGGGATCTCCTTCCCCACCAGGCCATCGGGGTAACCGCCCCCGTCCCAGCGCTCATGCTCGTGGCGAACGATCCGTGCGATCGCCCCGAGGCCCGGAATCATGCGCAGGATCCGCTCGCCGATCACCGGGTGCTGGCGCATCAGCTCCCATTCGCCCTCGTCCAGGGCCGTCGGCTTGTGGAGGACGTCGTCGGGAATCCCCACCTTGCCGATGTCGTGCAGCAACGCCCCCATCCTGATCCGGGCAACCTCGTCGGGATCGAGCGCCATCGCCTCCGCCACTCGCGCGGACATCTCGACAACCGACTCCGAATGCTCGCCCGTGTAGGCGTCGCGCTCCTGAAGCGCCGAGGCCAGGGCCGCGACCACGTCGCCGTGCCCGGGGTGGCCCGTCTGCTCGCTCAGCTCGCCCGCGAACACGGTCGCCTTCCCGCCACCGTTCGCGCGCGCCTGCTGGAGCGCCCTGCCGGCCGCCGAGAGGAGCTCCTCGGGGGTCTGCTTTGCCTCCAGTGCGGCGATCCCGACCGAGATCGAGATTCCCCGAACGGGGCCGACCTCGAGATCCTCGAGCCCCACGAGCAGTCGGCCGATGGCCAGGAGCGCCGCCTCTGTCCCGGTCTCGGGGAGCAGCAGGCCGAACTCGTCACCGCCCATGCGGCATGCGAGGTCATGGACCCGCGTCTCCGCGGAGATCAGGCCGCCGAGCGCGACGAGGACCTCGTCGCCGGCGCCGTAGCCGTATCGAAGATTGATCGCACGAAAGCCGTCGACGTCGATCAGGACGACGGTGAGCGGCCGCCCGTAGCGCTGCGCGCGCCGCACGTCGAGCTCGAGCTGCGTCCGGAACGCCCGCAGCGTGAGCAGTGTCGCCGCAAGCGGATCGCGCGAGTCCCGCTGCGCGATCTGGGTTTCGAGCTCACCGATACGCCGGCGCGCCTCGGCGAGCTGGATTGCGGTGTCCCCGGATTGGCGGCGTGCGCGAACTACTGCCACTACCCACGAATATCGGCGCGCGAGGCGGGCGCCTTGAGCGCCGAAACTCGATGTATCGCCCGCGCTTACCGCCGCTTTAACGAGCAGCGTGTAGGGTGCGGCGCGATCTGCGACCAGCGAGCTAGGAGGAGAAGCGTGCACACCGCAGCCACGAAGCCGCCCCGGCGCCTTGTCACCGTGGCGATCCTGGGAATCGCCGCCTTCTCCCTCGTCGCCGCCGGGTGCGGCGACAACGACGAGGAGACGACAGCCAGCGTCCCGACTACGACCTCGACCGGCGCCACCGGCGCCACCGGCGGCGGCAAGGCCGTCAAGATCAGCGAGACCGAGTTCAAGCTCGATCCGTCCGACGTCAAGGACGTCAAGGCCGGCTCGGTCACCTTCGACGTCACCAACGACGGCGAGACGACCCACAGCCTCGAGGTCGAGGGCAACGGCGTCGAGGAGGAGCTTCCCGATGACCTCGCGCCGGGGGACTCCGGAGAGCTGACCGTCGATCTCGATCCCGGGACCTACACGATGTACTGCCCGATCGACGACCATCGCGGCATGGGCATGGAGGGCACGATCACCGTCAAGTAGGCGCCCCTGGAGCGCCGGATATCAGCCGCTGTCAGCGAAGCGGCTGATGCCGCCTAGCACCCCGACGTAGGCGGTCCCGTCGGGGGCCAGGATGACGGGCGCGAAGTTGTTGTTGTAGCCGAGCCCGGTCCCGGCCAGCCTGCTCCATGCGGTCTCGCCGGTCTGGAAGTCGACCGCGGTGAAGTACCAGGCGTCGGTGTCGTCGTCGCGCAGCGGCTTGGTGTAGGTGTAGACGAGCCCGTCCGCGAGCGACAGCTTCGGCACGACCGACGGCGCACGCTCCTCGCTGTGCCAGATCGTGCGACAACCGCGCCCGTGCTTGCGGATGTCGACGCGCTCGAGCCCGGGTGCCGTCGTGTCGCCGTTCATCACCGAGAACGGCCCGGTGTAGCCGAAGTTGTTCTCGACCACGATGGCGCGCCCGGCCCCGATCAGCGACTGGTCCGTCGAGCCCGCGCCCTTCGCGAACACGTCGTGGCGGCAGACCACGCGGCGCCGCACCCGGCGTCGCTTGTGCTTCGGCTTGTGGCCCGATCGGATCACGGCCTGGCGGCGAACCACCACGATCTGCATCGGATCGGAGTTGTCGGTGATCGCGACGTAGTTGCGCCCCATGATCGTCGGGGTCGTGCCCGAGCCGGCATCGGACTGCCCCGGCTTGGTGACGCCGATGCTGTCGTAGGCGACCCGCCAAGTCTCCTCGAAGCTGCCGCCGCGGGCGTCGAACCGGTACAGCGCCCGGTCGGTGACGATGAACACGCCGCCCGAGTCGTCGACCGCGAACGAGTTGGTGATCCCCTCGCCGAGCGCCCGCGAGCGGATCTCACCGCTGTCGGGCTCGATCCACCCGATCACGCCCTTGACGGAGGCGAACCAGATCCTCCCGTCCCAGTCGGGAAGAGCGGAGATGATCCCGTCCCCGCTCTGAACCACACCCGTCAGGTCGTAGTCGCGCTCGAGCTCGAAGCCCGGCCCCGCGGTCTGACCGATGACGTATATGTGGCGGCTCGCGGTCGGCGTGACCGCCCGGTCGTGGTCGTCGAGGTAGAAGTAGCCGCCGCCGGTGAAGTCGCGGAACGGGTTCGCGCTCACGTTGCGAAGCGGCAGCTCGTAGGCGGCGAGGACCTCGAGCGTCGCGGGGTCAAGCAAGGTCAGCACCGGGCGGTCGAGTCCGACGCAGATCGTCTCGAGGCGGCCCTGGCTGTCGATCGTGATCGAGCCGCACTCCCTGAAGAACAGCGCCGAGGCGACGCCGACGTCCGCGCCGAGGGGCCCCGACCACGCATAGGTATCGGTCTGATAGGGGTCGTCGTGGAGGTTGCTGAGCCCGTTCGGAGCCATGAAAGGATGCTGCGGTACGGGCGGAGCGGCGACCGGCTTGGGCGCTACGGGGGCGCCGGTGAACTGCGGCAGGTCGGGCGGCGGGCTGGGATCGCCCTCGATGGGGAGCGGCGGCAGGCCCGGTATCTGTGCGGGGGCGGCTTGCGGTACGGCAAGCGACGCCGCTAGCACCAGCCCCACCACGGCTGCCCGTACGCGCATGATCGTGCAGCCTACATCCGCACCTCGCCGGCGGCCTCGATCAGTGGGAGAATGACCTTCGCCGGCCGATGGACAGTGCGCAGAAACCGCTCGAGCTGATCCTCGCTCGCAACCTGATCACCAGCATCTCGACGCCGGCGTTCCTGGTCAGCGAAGACGGTGGGCTGCTGTTCTACAACGAGGCAGCCGGAGCGCTGCTGGGCATGTCCTTCGAGGAGTCGGGCCGGATGCCGGCTGCGGAATGGCTGTCGACGTTCGGCCCGTTCGACGAGTTCGGACAGCCGATCTCGATCGACGAGCTGGAGCTGGCGCGTGCGCTGCGCGACGGGCGGCCCGCCCACGCCGAGTTTCGGATCCGCTCGACGAAGGGCGAAGAGCACCTCATCGAGGCCAGCGCGTTTCCGATCGTCGCCTCGAACTCGGCCTCCTCGGGGGCGATGATCATCTTCTGGCCGGTGGACGAGCAGGAGCGTCGCCGCGTGGCGACCCCGACGTGAGAGGCTTGACGGCGTGAAGGTCAAGATATGGGGCGCGCGGGGCTCGGTCCCCGCTCCCGGGCCGGAGATGAACCGCTATGGCGGCAATACGTCGTGCGTCGAGGTCGCCCTGTCCGACGGAGAGCGGCTGATCCTCGACGCCGGTACGGGAATCCGCAATCTCGGGCTCAACCTCACGAACCCGAAGATCAACATCCTGCTCACACACCTGCACCTCGACCACATCCAGGGGCTGATGTTCTTTCCCCCCTGCTTTCACTCCGATTCGCAGATCACGATCTGGGGCCCCGCCTCGCCCGAGGCGTCGCTCGAGGATCGGGTCGCGCGCTACATCTCGGCGCCGCTGTCCCCCGTCGAGGTTCGCGAGCTGCCCTGCGAGGTCTCGTTTCGCGACACGCCGGTCACCGAGTGGGAGATCGGCTCGGCCTCGATCCGGGCGGAGGCGGTGACGCACCGCGGGCCGACGCTGGGCTACCGGATCACCGACGGTGACGAGAGCCTCTGCTACATCCCCGATCACGAGCCCGCGCTCGGTGCGCCGCTCGAAGGCCTCGAGCGCGAGTGGATCTCGGGCTATGACCTGGCGTGCGGGGCCTCGATGCTGCTCCACGACTGCCAGTACACCGACGAGGAGTACCCCGACCACGTCGGCTGGGGCCACTCGAAGCTCAGCGACACGTTGACCTTCGCGCGCCGCGTCGACGTCGAGCGGCTGATGCTGTTCCATCACGACCCGCTTCACTCCGATGACTTCCTCGACTCGTTCAGCGGCACAGCGGCACAGCGCTGGGAGGAGCTGGGGGGCGACCCCGAAAAGCTCGAGCTGGCGAGCGAGCGCCGCGAGGTCGAGATCTCGCCGGCCGGGGTCGCGGCCGCGAGCACCTAGCTCATCTAGCTGACGGGCGCAGCCTAGATCTTCTCGCCCGCGGCGGCCAGGGCCTCGCGACGCGCCTGCTCGGTGGCGACGCGGACCTGCTCCTCGGCCTCCTGCTGGACGCGTTCGGTGACCGTGGCGCTGCGCTCGGAGGCATCCCGGCGCGCGGCGTCCGCCGCCGCGCGGGCCTCGTGGTCGATCTCGCGCTGAAGCCTCGTCTCGAGCGCCCTGATCCGCTGCTCGGCCTCCTGGCGCGCGCGCTCCTCGGCCTCCTGACGGAGCTTGGCCTCCTCCTCGCGCAGGCGCAGCTCGAGGCTGGCGCGTGAGCGCGCGTTGGCCTCGGCACGCGCACGTTCCGCCTCGTGCTCGATCTCCTGCTCGATGCCCTCGATCTCCTGGCGAACGCGCTGGTCGGCCTGCTCGCGCGCCCGGCGCTCGGCCTCACGCGCGACGCGGTCGACGAGCGCGTCGAGCTTCGACTTCGTCTGTGCCAGCTCGCGCTCGACCTCCGCGTGCTTCTGGGCTTCGGCGCGGGCCCGCTCCTCGGCGCGATGCACGGCGCCGCGGGCCTGCTCGGCGACCTGCTCACGGGCCTCGCTGGCCGCCTTCGCCGCCAGGGTCCGCGCCCGCTCCTCGGCCTGATCGCGCAGCTTCTCCACCAGGCCGCGCAGCTTGTCGCGCGCCTGCTCCCGCAGGCCCTCACGCGCCTGCTCGAGCTTCTTGGTCGCCGCGGCCGCGGCCTGCTTCGCGGCCATCGCGCGCGCGCGCTCGGCCTTGCGTTCCGCGGCGCGGCGCTTCTCCTCGGCCAGCACAATCCGCTCCTCGGCCTCGCGCTGAGCGTCCGCAGCGAACTGGGCGCGCCGCAGCGCGTCCGCCGCCGCCTGCTCGGCGCCGGCCGACTTCTCCTCGGCCGCCGCGGCTCGGCCCCTCGCCTCGGCGAGCTCGCGCGCCAGCCGGCGCACCTCGCGCCCAAGCTCGGCCGCCGCCTCCCTGCGGGCGCCGGCCGCCGAGGCTCTGACCTGCTCGGCGGCATGGCGCGCCTCGTCGACGGCCTGCGACGAGTCGTCCGTCGCCGGCTCCGCGGGCGCCTGCCCCGTCGCTGCCTGCTCGCCGCCATCCGGGGTCTCCGGCGGCTCGTCTTCGGGAACGGGACCGCGCTTCGGCAGCGGCTCGCCGTGCGGCGGCGTCTCGACCGCCCGCAGGTGGGGGCGTTCCGCGCCCTCCTCGCTGGGGCGCTCCTCGCCTCGATGATCGGGTATGTCGGCCATAGCGCTCCCCGCCAGCCGCGACGGGGTTCAACCCGGCGCGAGCTTATCGGAGCATGCGGATGTGCGCCGGGGCGGAGGCGGTCGTTCAGGGCTCGAGCTGCGGCCCCGGCGGAGGGGTCGGACGCTCCTCGAACACGTGAACCGCGAGCGGGAAGAGCAGCGTCGCGAGCAGGATCATGATCACCCCGATCGCGATCACCCAACGCGATCGCACCAGGTGCCCGAACGCACCGATGACGAAGCCGGCCAGCATCAGCGCCAGGTAGGGCTTGATTCCCTCGGGCAGGGCCGTGGCCAGCTCGAGCATTGGCCTCATTATCATCGGCTGGATGGCAGCCAACGCCGCACCGCAATCGGTGCCCGAGGTTCGCGAGGCGCTTGCCGGGGTCGGCTACCTCGCCGACGAGCCAGCGGCGCTCGTCTCCTACCTGGCCCAGCGACTCGGCAAGCCGGTCCTGATCGAGGGCCCGGCCGGGGTCGGAAAGACCGAGCTCGCCAAGGCACTGTCGCGCGCGACCGGGCGTGACCTCATCCGCCTGCAGTGCTACGAGGGCCTCGACGAGGCCAAGGCGCTGTACGAGTGGAACTACCGCAAGCAGCTGCTGCGCATCCAGGCGGAGTCGGGCGAGGGGGCCGAGAGCACTGCCGAGTGGGAGGCGGTCCACGAGGACATCTTCAGCGAGGAGTTCCTGCTCACCAGGCCGCTGCTGCGCGCGATCTCGACGGCGGATCCCGTCGTCCTGCTGATCGACGAGATCGACAAGACCGACCAGGAGTTCGAGGCGATGCTGCTCGAGGTGCTGTCGGACTTCCAGATCTCGATTCCCGAGCTCGGCGTGATCGAGGCTCGCACGCGCCCGCTCGTCGTCCTGACCTCGAACAACTCGCGCGAGCTGACCGAGGCGCTCAAGCGGCGCTGCCTCTACCTGTGGCTCGACTATCCCGGGGTCGAGCGCGAGATGGAGATCGTCCGCCTGCACTCGCCCGAGATCGACGAGAAGCTCGCCCACCGCCTCGTCGAGGTCGTGCACATGATCCGCTCGCTCGACCTCAAGAAGCCGCCGTCGATCGCCGAGTCGATCGACTGGGCGCGAGCCCTGCTGCTGCTCGGCGCCGACGACCTCGACCGCTCGGTCTTCGAGCGCACGATGAGCATCATCGTCAAGCACCGCTCCGACCTCGAGACCGTCGCCGAGCGCGTCGGCGTGAAGCTCGGTGAGGGGAGCCTCGACGTCGAAGCCGCCGGGGGCTCGTGAACCAGCTCGGCGAGCGGGCCACGGAGCTACCGCCCGGCCTCGCCGCCCGTCTCGTCGCGTTCTGCGAGGAGCTGCGCAGCGAGGGCATCAGCGTCGGGACCTCGGAGATCCTCGACGCCTTCGAGGCGCTCGAGGCCGTGCCGTGGACCGAGCCCGCCGACTTCCGCGAGACGATGGCGGCGACGCTCGCCAAGTCGCAGGAGGACCGGCGCGTCTTCGAGCTCCTGTTCGACCGCTACTTCTTCCGGGCCGCCGAGGCCGAGGCGCTGCGCCACCAGATCTCCGAGCAGCGCCACGAGGGAGCCGGGCAGCTCGACCTCGATGAGCTGCGCGAGGCGGTGCGCCAGGCGATCGCCGACGGGCGCGACGGCGAGATGCGCGACCTCGCGCGGCTCGCGATCGATGCCTTCGGCCGCCGCGGCGAAGGCTCGGGGGTGATCGGCGTCGACGTGCAGCGGATCCGCCGCACGCTCGGGCTCCAGGCCCAGGGCCGCGGCGAGGCCGACGACGACATGCCGACGCTCGACCGCGAGAGCCTCAACCAGTTCGAGCGCCACCTGCGGCGCGAGCTCGAGCGCGACCTGATCGAGCGCACCGAGCGCCTGCCCCCGTCGCGCCCGCTCGCCGACCTCGACCGGGCGCTGCCGACCAGCCCGTCGCAGGACCTCGCGGCGGTCCACCGCGCCGTCGCGCAGCTCAAGCGCCGCCTCGCGACGCTCGGCCACGAGCAGCGCGGGCGCCGCCGCGGCGCGATCGTCGACGTGCGCCGCACGATGCGCGCCTCGCTGGAGACCGGCGGCGTCCCGCTGCGCCTCAAGTACCGCCCGCGCCGCCCGCGCCGCCCCGAGATCTACGTCCTGTGCGACGTCTCGACCTCGGTGACATCGGCGAGCGTCTTCTTCCTCTCGGTCCTCCACGCGCTGCACGACTCGTTCCGCAAGCTGCGCAGCTTCGTCTTCATCGAGCGGATATCGGAGGTCACCGACGTCTTCGAGTCCGAGCGAGACTTCCGTGCGATCTCGAGCAAGATCAGCAGCGAGGGCGGCGTCGCCGACGTCTCCGGCTACACCGACTACGGCCGGGTGTGGCTCGAGTTCCTGACCGAGATCTCCGAGGACCTCGACCCGCGCTCGACCGTGATCGTGCTCGGCGACGCGCGCACCAACGGCCGCGAGCCACATGCGGCGGTCTTCGCCCAGGTCTCCCAGCGCGCCGGGCGCACCTTCTGGCTCAACCCCGAGCCGAAGCTGTACTGGAACTACGGCGATTCGGTGATGGCCGCCTACGAGCCCTATTGCGACGGCGCCTTCGAGTGCTGGACGACCAAGCACCTCGAGAACTTCGTCAACGTGATCGCCGGCGGGGCGGTGCCTGCGGAGTAGGGACCCGCTGGCAGGCCGGCCGGTTGCGGTTAGGGTTGGCTCATGCGGTCGCGTAGCTGGCGCAAGGTGGTGTCGGCGGTGGTGGTGGGGGCGCTCGTCAGCGCCTCGGGAGCGCTCGCGCTCGGCGCGGGCGGGGGCGGGCCGGCGCGTGCCAAGAGCGGCGGGCCCGTCCAGGTCGAGCTCGTGTCGGCGAGCCAGGCGACGATCCTCGACGAGGGCAGGCTTGAGGTCCGCGTCGATGCCGACGAAGCACTGAAGCTGCGCCTGCGGGGCCTCTCGCGGCGCGGCGGCGGCCACCCGTCCAAGGTCGCGAAATCGCGCCGCGCGCGACTCGACGCAGGGGAGTCGAAGACGGTCAAGCTCCCGCTGACGTCCGACGGCCGCTTGCGGCTCGCCGACTGCGGACAGCAGGACATCGTGATCAAGGCGCGCGCGTCGGAGCTCGGCGACCGGCTCGGCGACCGCGACGATGACCACACGCGCGTCACCGAGCAGCTCGCCGTCGACGGCCCCGGCTGCGCCGCCGCGACCCCGGGCGGTGGTGCTGGCGGCGGCGAGGGCGGGGGCGGCGCCTCGACCGAGCCGAGCACGGGGGAGCGCTGCGACCCGCTGGATTCGTCGGTTTGCCTGTATCCGTGGCCGAACGACTACTTCACGGTCCCCGACCCCTCGACGCCGACCGGCCGCCGCGTGAACCTCGACGTCCTGTCGATGCCGCGCAGCCGGCAGGAGGTCCCGATCCTGCCCGAGCCGTTCAATCGCAGCGACGGGTTCAGCCCCGGGAACATGATCATCACCAAGGTTCCCGGGCTCGATAGCCAGCAGGCGTTCGACAACACCGGCGCGGTCCCGATCACCGAGATCGAGGAGTCGTTCGACCCCGACCAGCCTGTCGTGGTGATCAACGCCGACACCGGCCAGCGCCAGCTCATCTGGTCGGAAATCGACTCCAACCCATCCGAACCCGCGGACAAGACGCTGATCATCCGCCCGGCCGAGAACTTCGAGGAGGGCGAACGCTACATCGTCGCGCTGCGCAACCTCAAGGACGCGGACGGCGACACGATTCCGGCTCAGGACCCGTTCGAGGACTACCGTGACCAGACCCCCACCGACGACCCGGTCGTCGAGGCGCGCCGGCCGCACATGGAGGAGATCTTCGACACGCTCGCCGCGGCGGGCATCCAGCGCGACGACCTCTACCTGGCCTGGGACTTCACGGTCGCCAGCGAGCAGAACCTCAGCGAGCGGGCGCTCCACATCCGCGACGACGCTTTCGCCCAGCTCGGCGACACCGATCTGTCCGACCTTCAGATCCCGCCGGCCTCGACGGCTCCGGTGTTCACGGTCGACAGCGTCACCAACTACACCGCCGCCGAGGACAGCCGCATCGCCCGCACCGTCGAGGGCACCTTCACCGTCCCCTGCTACCTCAACGCGCCGGGCTGCCCGACCGGGTCGCAGTTCCTGTTCGCGCCCGGCTCCAACATCCCGACGCAAATCCCCGGCAACACGATGAGCGCCAACTACATCTGCATCATCCCCCGCACCGCGGTCGACGGGCTCAACCCGCCGGCGGCGCGGCCGTCGCTGTACGGCCACGGCCTGCTCGGCGAGGCCAGCGAGGTCGAAGCCGGCAACGTCAAGGCGATGGCCTTCGAGCACAACATGACGTTCTGCGCCACCGACTGGGCCGGCTTCGCGTTCCAGGACATCCCGACGATCCTGGCGACGCTCCAGGACCTCAACAACTTCCCGAAGTTCGTCGATCGAACCCAGCAGGGCATGCTCAACTTCCTCTACCTGGGCCGGCTGATGATCCATCCCGACGGGTTCGTCTCCGATCCGGCGTTCCAGGCCGGCACGCCGGCCGAGCCCGTGCTCGACACGACGCGCCTGTTCTACGACGGCAACAGCCAGGGGGGCATCCTCGGCGGCGCGCTCGCCGCGCTAGCCCCCGACTACGACCGGGCGGTGCTCGGCGTCCCGGGGATGAACTACTCGACCCTGCTGCGGCGCAGCTCCGACTTCGACACCTACGCCGAGGGCAAGTTCGCGGGCCAGGTCTGCGACGAGCTCCCCGAGCCCTACAAGACGATCTGCAACACGTCCCCGGGAAGCGACACGCCGTTCGGCCTCTACGACAACTATCCCAACGAGCTCGAGCGCCCGCTGATCCTGTCGCTGCTCCAGATGCAGTGGGACCGCGCCGAGGCGAACGGCTACGCCCTCCACATGACCAGCGATCCGCTCCCCAACACTCCCCCCCACAACGTCCTGATGCATGTCTCGTTCGGCGACCACCAGGTGACGATGTGGGCGGCGGAGGTCGAGGCGCGCACGATCGGCGCTGCGGTGCACTGGCCGGCGCTCGACGACGGGCGCCATCCCGACGACGACCCGGGCCCTGGCGACGAGCCGCTGTTCGGGATCCCGCACATCGCCAGCTATCCGTTCAGCGGCTCGGCGCTCGTCTACTGGGACGGGACCGTCGCGCGCGACGTCTTCCCGCCCCCGATCACCGAGACGCCGCCCTCGATGGGCAACGACCCGCACAGCTATCCGCGCAGCGATCCCGACGCCCGCGACCAGAAGTCGGCCTTCCTGTCGATCCCCGGCGAGGTCATCGACGTCTGCGGCGGCGCGCCGTGCTACGCCGACGGGATCTGAACGCCACGCCGGGGCCGGGTACACTGCGCGCGTAGACAACCAGGGGGGCTCGCGGGCAAGCGGGCTGAGATAGCGCCTCTGGACACCCACCCGGCGCTGACCCTTTGAACCTGTGCGGTAATTCGCGCGGAGGGAGCATGAGCAGATGCCCGAGGCTCCCGTAGCGGAGCCTCAACCGCTTTCGGCCTCGGATCACGCCGCCCCCGGCGGCGGGACGGCGGTCGCCGTGCGGGCGCTGCGCCACACCTACGGCGAGCTGAGCGTGATCGAGAGCCTCGACCTCGCGGCGGCGCCGCACGAGGTGGTCGGGATCATCGGCCCCTCGGGCTGCGGCAAGACCACCCTGCTGGAGCTGATCGCGGGGCTCCAGCGGGCAACCGCGGGCGAGATCGTCGTCGCGGGCGAGCACGCGCCCCGGAGCCGCCTCGCGAGCTGCGCATACATGCCGCAGCGCGACCTGCTGCTGCCGTGGCTGCCGGCGATCGACAACGCGGCGCTCGCGCTTCGCAACCGCGGCCGGCGCCGCGCCGCAGCGCGCCGCGCCGCGGCGCCGCTGTTCGAGCGCTTCGGGCTCGCCGGGTTCGAGCTCGCCCGCCCCGGCGAGCTGTCGGGGGGGATGCGCCAGCGCGTCGCCTTCCTGCGCACCCTGCTCGCCGGCAAGCCGGTGCTGCTGCTCGACGAGCCCTTCGGCGGACTCGACGCGATCACGCGCGCCGAGATGCAGGAGTGGCTGGCCGGGGCGCTCGACGCCGAGCCGCGCACGGTCGTGCTCGTCACCCACGACGTCGAGGAGGCGCTGTATCTGTGCGACCGCGTCGCGGTGCTGTCGGCGCGCCCCGCCCGCGTGGTCGCCGAGCTGACATCGCCCGACCCGCGGGCGACGCCGCGCACCGAGGCTGTCACGGCGGCGGAGTTCTCGGCCCGCCGCGAGCGCGCCATGCGGGCGCTGATCGAGGGCATGCGATGAGCAAGCTGGCGCCGCTTGCGATCGTGGTCGCGCTGCTCGGCGCCTGGGAGCTGGCCGCGCGCTGGGACCTGATCGCGGACGCGCTCAGCATCGAGCCGTTCTTGATCCCGGCCCCGAGCGACATCGCGACGGCGCTGTGGGAGGATCGCGAGCTGCTCGCCGACGACGCCTGGGTGACGCTCCAGGAGGTCGTCCTGGGGTTCGGCGTGGCGGTGATCGCGGGGGTGCTGTTCGCCGTGCCGCTGCACCTGTCCACGGCGCTGCGCCAGGCCTTCTACCCGATCCTCGTCGCCTCGCAGACGATCCCGATCATCGTCGTCGCTCCGATCCTCGTCGTCTGGTTCGGATTCGGGATCGGGCCGAAGCTCGCGATCATCGCCCTGATCTGCTTCTTCCCGATCACCGTCAACACGCTCGACGGGCTGCGCTCGGTCGAGCCGGACCTGGTCAAGATGATGCGCACGCTCGACGCGAGCCGCTGGCAGCTGTTTCGCCGCGTCGA
This sequence comes from Solirubrobacterales bacterium, assembly GCA_035637595.1. GTDB lineage: Bacteria > Actinomycetota > Thermoleophilia > Solirubrobacterales > 70-9 > DASPWW01. Next base: position 25,318 of record DASPWW010000052.1, read on the forward strand.
GGCCCCGACGGCGCTGCCCTACTTCTTCAGCGGCGCCAAGATCGCCGTCGCCGTCGCGGTCATCGGGGCCGTGTTCGGCGAGTGGTCGGGCTCCGACTCCGGCCTCGGCCACCTGATGCTCCAGGCGTCGGCCCAGCTGCTCACGGCGCGCCTGTTCGCCGCCGTCGTGATCCTGTCGGCGTTCGCGATCGGCCTCTTCTGGCTGCTCGGCGCGCTCGAGCGCCGCGTGGCGTGGTGGGGGCCGAGGGGCGGGTGAAGTCGTTGCTAAGAAAGAGATCGGAGGAGGACGCATGAGGTTGGACAAGCGGCTGCTCGTGGCTGGCGCGCTGGCGGCGCTGTTCGCGGCGCTGGGGCTCGCCGCGGGGTGCGGGGAGAAGCAGGAGCCGCGCCACGGCGGCGCGGCCGAGCCGTTCGACCTCGCACTCGACTTCTACGTCAATCCCGACCACGTCGGCATCTACGAGGCGCTCGATCGCGGGTACTTCGCCGACGCGGGACTGGACGTCAACCCGAAGGTCCCGTCCGATCCCGCGGCTCCGATCAAGCAGGTCGCCTCGGGGCAGGTCGACCTCGCGATCTCCTATGAGCCCGAGATCCTGCTGGCCCGCGACGAGGGGCTCGACGTCGTCGCGGTCGCCGCGCTCGTCCAGGAGCCCCTGACCTCGCTGATCTCGCTCGCCGATGCGGGGATCGACTCGGTCCGCGACCTCGACGGCAAGACCATCGCCACCGCCGGGATCCCCTATCAGACGGCGTTCTTGAAGTCGATCCTCGAGCAGGCCGGGCTCAGCCCCGACGACGTCAGCCAGGTCGACGTGGGGCTCAACCTGCTCCCCGCCGTGCTGTCGGGTCGCGCCGAGGCGATGCTCGGAGGCTTCAAGAACGTCGAGGGCGTCGATCTCGAGCTGCGCGGCGAGGACCCGCGGGTGGTGCCCGTCGACGAGCTCGGAATCCCGACCTATGACGAGCTCGTACTGGTCGCCAGCGGCGAGCGAGTAGCCGAGGACCCCGAGGAGATCCGGCTGTTCATCGCCGCGCTCCAGCGCGGCACCCGCGACGCGGTCCGCGACCCCAAGGCCGCGACCGAGACGCTGCTCGAGTCGGCTCCCGACCTCGATCCGAGGCTGACCGCGGCCGAGGTGAACGCCACGGTTCCGGTGCTGGAGCCCGAGCCCGGCGACCCCTACGGCTACATGGACGTCGGGCAGTGGCAGGAGTTCGCGGGCTTCATGACCGACGCGGGATTGCTCGACTCGCTGCCCGACGCCAGTGAGGTGCTGACGGACGATCTGCTTCCCGACCGGGCGTCGGGCTGACCCGGGCCGCTCAGGCGGCCAGCTTCAGCGGTGGTCCGTGCGCGACGAGCGAGTGGTAGGCGTTGAGCACGAACGTCCCGGCGAGGCCCCGGTAGGGCGCATACGGCGCGAAGAACTCCTCTACCTCCTCGACGGTGGCCCGCCGCCCGAGGTTGGCGAGCCGGCCGATCAGCTTGATGTAGCCGAGGTCACCGGCCGGCAGCGCGTCGGGGTCGGCGCGGCCGAACAGCCCCAGGCACTGCACGGTCCAGGGCCCGATGCCCGAGATCGCGAGCAGGCGGCGGTCGGCCCGATCGGATGACGGGTCGGCGCGGCCCGTGGCGACCTCGCGCGCGACCTTGACGAGCGCCACCGCCCTGGCCGGCGAGAGGTCCATCCCCGCGAGCTCGGCTGGGGCGCGGCCGGCGACCACCTCAGGTGCGGGGACGTCGCGCAGCCTGGCGTCCTCCCAGTCGAGCCGCGGCCCCCAGCGGTAGACCATCCGGCGCTGGATCGCGGCGGCGCGCGGTGAGTCGATGAGCTGCTTGGTGACCGCCCACGCCAGCGCCTCCCACGGCCACGGGCGCCGCCGCGGCCGGATCCACGGCCGCCGGCTGACGGCGCGCCCGACCAGCCGGTCGGAGCGACACTGGTCGTAGAAGTCGCGATAGTCGTCGTCGACGCCGAGCGCGAAGCGCATGCGCTCGATCGCGACCTCGAGGCGCCCGTTCACGGCCTCTCCGCGTGCGGCATCGGCGCGCAGGACGACGCTTGCGTCGCGGCGTTGCCAGGCCCGGACCACGACCGGTTCGCCGTCGACGTGGAGCAGCCGCGTGACGAGCCCGCTACGCACCCGCATGACTCCATCCCCGCCGCCGCCGCGCGGCAGGCGGTAGGGCCACGGCGGGCGAACCTCGACCTCGAGGGAGGCCGCCTGGCTCACCTAGCGGCCGAGGACGTGGACGTCGATCAAGAAGGAGCGGCTGGCGATCACGTTCGCGGGCCGCTTCTGGCGCCGCATCGCCTTGGAGACCGCGCGCCGCGTGCCGACACCGCGTGCCGCTTTGGCCATCGCGACCGTCGCGACGCCGGCCACGATCCCGCCCGCGGCTGCGAGCGCGGCGCTCTTCATCTCGTCGCGCAATGCACCGAGCTCGGCCGAGCGGGCCGGCTCGGGCAGCGGTCGCGCGCCATCCGCTACGACCTCTCCCTCGAGCGCCGGTTCCTCGATCGCGTCGGCCTCGAGCAGCTCCTCGGTCACGGCGCCCAGTCTAAACCCGTGTCAAGACACGGCCCGGGCGGCCGAGGCGTCGCTCGGACCTCACAGGCCGAGCTCATAGAGCCGGTAGCGCTTGACCACCTCGCCGCCCATGCCCTCCATGGCGCGGTTCATCGGCTCGTTGGTCTCGAGGATCCAGCCGGTCTCGCCGCCCGGCATCCCGACCTCCGCGGCGGTCTCGATGTGGCGCACATAGAGCGCCGCGGCCACTCCCCAATGCTGGTACTCGGGCTTGACGCCGAGCGCGAAGACTCGGACGCGGTCGATCTTGCGGCGCTCGCGCAGGAACGTCAGCCACCCGAACGGGAGCAGCCGTCCGTTCATCTTCGCCAGCGCCTGGTTGATGTCGGGCAGGGTCAGCGCGGCCCCGACGACCTCGTCGCCCTTCTCGGCGATCATCGCCCACTCCTCGCGCAGGATCGGCTTGAGATCGCGTGCCTGGAAGTCGATCTCGGCCTGTGTAATCGGGACGAAGCCCCAGTTGGGGCCCCACGCCTCGTTGTAGACCTCCATGAAGCGGGCGATCTCGTCCGCCAGCTCGCGCTTGCGCATGTTGCGGATCCGGACGCCGTGCTCGTTGGCCGACTTGTCGGCGGCGGCGTGGATCAGGGGATGGAACTCGGTCTCCTCGTGGAGCTCGCCCATCATCAGCTTCCACATCAACAGATCGATGCGCTTGACGAGGCCCTGCGATTCGAGCAGCTCGCGGTAGTAGGGCGGGTGCCAGGGCTGAAGGATCATCGGCGCGATCTCGTAGCCCTCGATCAGCAGGCCGCACTCGTCGTTGGTCGTGAAGTCCATCGGCCCGAGCATCCGCTCGCGGCCGCGCTCGCGCAGCCACTCCGCTGCGGCCCCGATCAGGGCGCGGGCGGCGGCGAGGTCGTTGCTGCACTCGAAGAAGCCGAACATGCCGTCGTTGCCGCCCTGGTACTCGTCCCAGCGGCGATCGATGTGCGCCGTTATCCGCCCCACCGGCCTGCCGTCGCGCTCGCACAGGAAGTAATGCGCCTCGGCGTGCTCGAAGAATGGGTTCTTGCCCTGATCGAGGAAGCGCCGGCGCTCCGAGATCAGCGGCGGCACCCACTTGTCATGGTCGCGGTGAAGCTCGAACGGGAGCTTGATGAACCTTGTGAGGTCGCGGCGCCCGCGCACGGGCCGGACGGTGAGCTTGCCCGGAGGCGCCGACGACTCGCTCGTCGCCCGCTGCCGGGAGTTCGCCGGGCTCGCCACGCCGCCAACCTAGTCCATCGCCGGGTGCTTCGCGTCGCGCGCGCGGCCGGCGATCGCCGCCGGGCCCCGGCGTGCCAGACTTTCCGCCGATGGCCGAGACGGCGCGTGTCCCCACGGACGTCTTCGAGAAGGCGCGCACCCACGACCGGATCGAGATCCTGGCCGCCGCTCGCGAGGCGGACGTGGTCCCCTACTTCAGGCTGATCGAGTCCGAGGCGGGGCCCGTCGTCGAGATGGAGGGTCGCGAGACGCTGATGCTCGGCTCGAACAACTATCTCGGGTTGACGGGCGACCCGCGCGTCAAGGCCGCAGCCCGCGACGCGCTGGAGCGCTACGGGACGGCGCTGACCGGCTCGCGGTTCATGAACGGGACGATCCCCCTGCACGTCGAGCTCGAGCGCGAGATCGCCGAATGGATGGGGACCGAGGACGCGATCGTCTTCACCACGGGCTATCAAGCCAATCTCGGGACGATCGGGACGATCCTCGAGCCCGGCGACACCGTGATCTGCGACTCCGGCGACCACGCCTCGATCCTCGACGGCTGCCGGCTGTCGGGCGCCAGGCTGCGCCCCTACCGCCACAACCGCATGGACAAGCTCGAGCGGATGCTAGAGCGCGCCGCCGGCGATGGCGGCGGGGTACTGGTAGTCGTCGACGGGGTGTTCTCGATGGAGGGCGACATATGCGACCTCCCGGCCGTGGTCGATCTGTGCGAGCGCCACGGGGCCCGGCTGCTCGTCGACGAGGCCCATGCGGTTGGAGCGCTCGGCGAGCGCGGCGCAGGGACCTGCGAGCTGTTCGGGCTCGAGGACCGGGTCGACCTGCGGATGGGAACGTTCTCCAAGAGCCTCGCGTCGTGCGGGGGGTTCATCGCAGGACCGGCCGATGTCGTCGAATACCTGCGGATCACGGCGCGCGCCTTCATGTTCACGGCGGCGGGGGTCCCGGCGGCGGTCGGCGCCGCGCTGGAGGCGGTGCGGATCTGCCGCCGCGAGGGGGGGCCGCTGTTCGAGCGCCTGCTCGACAACGCTGCCTACCTTCACCGCGGGCTCAGCGAGCTGGGGCTGCGTGTCGTCGAGCCGACTCGCCTGCCGGATGGAAACGAGGTGATCACCCCGATCGTGCCGGTCGTCGTGGGAGAGGACTGGCAGGCGGCGATGCTGTGGAAGGCGCTGTTCGAGGCCGGGGTCTACACCAACGTCGCACTGCACCCCGCGGTGCCGCCCGGCGGCGCGCTGCTGCGGACGAGCCTGATGGCGACCCACGAGCGAGAGCATCTCGATCGGGCTCTGGAGATCTTCGGATCGGTGACCGAGAGGTTCCCGGACCTCCCTAAATCCTGAAACCCGTCCCCCGCTTAGGGGAGTTTCGGCTTGTCCAATTCTGAACAAGCCCGGCGAGGCAAGAAAAGCATGCTAGTAGCGAACGTCGACGGGGCCCCTTTTCGTCCTGCGTTCGACTTCGCCGCAAGCACTCGATAGTTTTGCGCCCAGCGCCGGACGCCCCAGGGCAGGGAGCGAACGGGAGAGGATCCGAGCGGCCTGTCTCGGTTCCGCCCGGCTCACGTGCCCCAAGGTCGTCACGGACCGATAGCCCCCTGGGAGACTCGCAAAACCTCGGAGGAGGAGGATGATGATGGAAGCTGCCACGACGGTTGCCCCTGCGCCCGTTCACGAGCCGATGCCGATGTTCCGCGGAGCGCGCGCGTCGCAGATGCCCCAGCACATGAAGGCGCTCGCGCACGCGAACCAGATTCGACTGGCCCGCGCGGCGATGAAGCGCGCGATCAAGGCGGGGCGCCTGAGGGCAGCCGACGTCTTCAAGGATTGCCCCGATGAGGTGTCGACGATGACGGTAAGCGAGCTGCTGTGCAGCCAGCAGCGGTGGGGACGGGCCCGGGCCCGCAAGTTCCTCAGCCCTCTCGCCGTCAACGAGAATCGCGAGCTCGGCAAGCTGACGGAGCGTCAGCGCACGGAGATGGCCCGCCGCCTCGAGCTGCGCACCATCGGGCGGCGATAGCAAGCGAGCCGGGGGCCCGGGCCGTGGTCGCCGCGGCCCGGGCCTCGGTGCGTCAGCTCTCCCTCTTAGGCTCAATAGCCGATGTTCAGCGGGATCGGGCTCGCCCCGGCGAGCCCGAAGAACCAGATCAGGAAGAGCACGATCGCGATAGCAGCGCTGGCGACGAACATCGTCTCCAGCGCCGTCTGCTCCGACGCTGGAAGGTTGCGGACCTCGCGCAGCTCGGCGTGGCGGCGGTTGAGCCACGCGAGCCCGGCGACGGTCACGATCACGGTCAGGATCACGCCGGTCATCGTCACCATCAACGCGGTTCCCAGCGACGAGGACGCCTCCACCTGGGAGCCGATCCAAAGCCACACCAGCGGAACGCCGACCCAAAGGAACAGGCAGCCTGCCAGCATCAGCAGGACGAGGGCGACGCTGGCCGGTCCGGCGAGCAGCCCGCGGAGCCGAGTTCCGGTCATCCTCCGAGACTAGAAGCAATCAACCTCGGAAGCCCCGAATGCGAAAGGCGAGCCCTCCCGAGGCGCGCCTGAAGGCCACCGTGAGCCCCCAGGCGGCGAGCGCGAAGACCGCCGCCGCGAGGCCGAGGCGAAGCGGGGGCGGGAGCGCCGACGGCACGACGAAGTACAGGGCCGCGAGGCAGATGACCGCGGGGCCGCTCGCAAGGATCAGCGTGTGTGACCTGTATCCGGCGAAGTGCTCGCGGATCGACAGCTCGAGCCCAGCCAGCGAGGCCAGCACGAGCCCGGTCGCGATCATCACCGTGCCGCGATTGCCCGCGACGACGAATCCCGCGACCAGGAGCACCAGTCCGATCAGCACGACGAGCTCGACGAGCGGAAATGACCCCCAGGGGGCGGGGGGACGGTCGTCTGCCGAGCGACGGCGCTGTGATGATGCGCGGGCTGCGGGCCGCCGGGCGGTCGGCCCGGCGACTGTCTGCTTGTCGGCCGTTCCCTCGGCTCGTGGCTGCCGCGGCCGGCGCCGGCGCTTGCGCTTCTTCGCCAAGTCCTAGTGCCGCGTCACTAGCTATTCAGGGCGCGGCAGCGCCGCGCCCGGTGGCTAACGGGCAACCGGAGGAGAGCTTGACCCGCCACCAGCCCATGATCATCCCGAGCAGGCCCCACCGGGGTCGGGAGTGCCAGTGCCGGCATCCGGGCTCGCCGATGTCCTCGTTCGAGACCCGTACCCACGGGAAGCTCTCGGGCTCCGCGATCAGCCGCTCGAGGAACTCACGGTTGCGCTCCTCGACGTGGCCGCGATCGGTAAGCCAGGCGCGGACGTCCTGGACGCGCGCGGCCAGCGCGTCGCGAACGCGCTCGAGCTCCGGGACGTCGAGGATCCTTGGGCCGCCGACCGCGGGGACGGCGAACTCGATCCCGCGGCGCGGGAAGGCGGCGCTGAACAGCTCACCGAGCTCGCGCTCGAGGGCCCCGATCTGGACGCGCAGATCACGGCGAGCGCGCCGGCGAGCGTCCTCGCTGACCCGGCCTGGGAGTAGCGGTGGACGCAGGGCCTGCGGGGAAGACGGCGCTCCCGCGGTGGTCGATGCGTGGTCGAGCAGTTCGGGCATCAGCAACCTGGACTCCGGCCGCGAACGGTCACGGACCATTCTAGCCCTCAAACGCCGTCAAGGCTACCGGTCGGGGGCCGACTCAGCCCGCTGACCGCATCACCCCGGCGCACAGCCACACCGCCTCCTCGACGGCGATGTCGGGTATGCCCTTTACCTGGACTGCCGCGAGCACGGTGCGCTCGGTCTTTGGCCGCACCCCGCGGCCCTGGCCGGTGGCACCGAAGAGCAGCGCGATAGGCCGTTGTTGATCGGCGATCACCAGCGTGCCGCCGGGCAGCTCTCCCGGGCGTCCCTCGAGGTCCTCCCCGGGCGCAGAGCCGCGGATGCCCAGCGTCCCGTCGACCTTGTCCGCATCGAATGCCCGCAGCGCGACACCGGACTCGATGATCGCGATCGTGAGCGCGTCGTCGAGCAGATTCTGGCTCTTGAAGCTTCCCTTCTTCATGCGCTCGAGCGCCAGTTGCTCGACCGGGGTCAGGGTGCGGTCCGGGTCGAGCCCGATGTGGCGGTAGAAGACCCTGTAGGCCCACGGGATCGGGCGCTGGCGGAGGTTGATCGCGTGGGCGCCGTGGAAGCGGTCGCTCAGCTTATGGAGGCGCTCCCTGACCTCCTTCGGGCTGCGTCCGGAGCCGCGCTCGACGATCAGGTATCGAAGCGCGAGGCCTGGAAACTCCTCGAGCAGCGCCGGGGCGACCCAGCCCGCCTCGGGCACGGCGTCGCCACGCAGGCGGCGCTCGATCGCCTCGACGTCCTCGGGGCGGATCACCGGTCGGTCTCCGCGCGGCGCCGAGACTCTCGAATCAGGGCCTCGACGTCCGCGGTCAGTGCCTCCTCGCCGAGCTCCTCGCTTCCGACCACCGCGCCCTCGAGGATCCCGCCGGGATACGCAAACGCGACGGTCGGGCACACCCCGACCCTGTAGATGTTGCTGACGGCGCCGTCGACGTCGTGGCCGACCGGAATCCGCCAGCCGCGCTCCTCGATCACCCCGCGCACGGTCTCGCGGTCGTCGCGGACGTTGATGCTGAGGAAGTTCACGCGCCCACGGTACCTCGACGCCACATCGTCGACAACGTCCTGGGTGGGAAGGCAGTCGCCTCCGCGCGTGAACCAGAACGAGATCACCAGCGGGCGGTCGAAGAGGTCGCAGACGCGGATGATGTCGCCGCTGTCGACATTTGGGCCCGACACCTCGCAGGCGGGCGTACGCCGGTCGTCGGCCGGGCAGGGCAGCGCGGAGCTCTCGCAGTCGTCCTGGTAGACGTTGGCATCACCCTCGACCGGGCCACGAGCCTCGGGGACGGCGAACTGCGCCAGCGCGGTACCGCGCTCGCCGCCCGATCCCAGCACACCGCCCTCCGAGGTGCGCAGGGTGTTGATCGCCGCGACGAGTATCAGGCCGACGAAGGCGAGCCCGACCACCACCGAGTACGCGCGGCCCGGCCGCGCCGCCGGACGCTGCCGGTCGGGGCCGCCATGGTCGTTCATCGACTGCCCGGACGAAGACGGGCGGGGACCACGGCCCCCAGGCGTCGCCCCAGGCGCGCGGCCGGCTCGGCGACGGGCTGATACCCGCCCTCGGCCCAGACCAGTGCCGCGGGCAGGACGAGCATCACGCCGAGCAGCGCCACCGCGAGGTCGACCACCGTCACGAGCCCGAAGTCGGTCAGCATCGGGATCGCCTCTCCGCCGAAGAGGGCCTCGATCGGGGCCGCCAGCACGAGAACGGCGAAGCCCGCGATCGCGGTGAGGCCCGAGGCGAGCACCGCCGTCCCGGTGCGCTCGTAGGTGCGGCGAAGCGCCTCCCCGATCGAGTGGCCCCTGGCGCGCTCCTCGTGGTAGCGGGCCGTGAGGATGACGCTGAACTCCGTGGAGACCGCGATGATCAGCGCTCCGAGCGTCGCTGATATGGGATTGAGGTCGATGTCCATCCCCTCGATCACGAGACCTGACCAGCCGGTGGCGAGCACGATCGGGATCAGTGGGACGAGGGCCCGGGCGACGGACCGATAGATCGCGATCAGGGTCGCCGCGACCGCGAGCAGCGCGGCGAGGGTGAGCAGATAGCGATTGCTCGACAGGGTCGAGCTTGCGTCGGCGGCGAGGACAGCGGTGCCGACCACCTCGGCGTGGACGCCCGGCGGGGCATCGCTCTCGCTGCCCGCCGGGTCGATCTCGGCACGGATGTCGTCGATCAGCTGCTTCTGCTCGTCAAGCGGCATGACGGGGATCTGGAAGCCAATGTTTGCCGTCCCGGGGACTTCGCCGCGCTCGCTGAGGCTGGCCGGCGTGCGGGGCGCGATGACCGCCTGCAGGAAGTAGGGCGGCAGCGCCGTGAGAACGGACCTGATTCGCTGTCGCGTCAGATCGCCGCCCGTGCCGAACAGGTCGGCGAATGGGACGCCGGGACACAGCTCGGCTCGCTCGCAGCTTGCGAACTCTCCCCCGAATCCGTGCTGGTCGAGCACCCGGGTCTCGAAATCGTCCATCCACTCGATCAGCGCCGGGTCGGTGAGATCAGGCGCCTCGACGGCGACGCTGACCTGTCCCGAGACGCCGGTCGCCTGCTCCAGGGCGTCGACGTCCTCGAGTGCCGGAAGGCTGTCGGGGACGAGCTCGCGAACGTCCGAGACGACCTCGGTCTGCGTCGAGGCCACCCAGCCGGCGCACGACAGCACGAGAGCGACCGCGAGCACCCGGCCGGGGGTGGTGATACCCACCGCGATGGCGCGCTGACCGGCATCGCGCAGGCGCGTCGCGATTGCGGCGCGAGCGGCGACCATGCGTCGTGCGCCCGCGCGCCGCGGACGTGTGTGGGGACGGCCCGGTCCGAGGGTGAGCGTCGCGAAGCCGACGGTAAGCGCGGCGACGAAGGCCAGCGCGACCCCCAGGACCAGCAGGAGTCCGAAGGTGCGGACCATCGGAATCGGGGACAGCAGTAGGACCAGAAAGCCGGCGGCCGTCGCGAGCAGGGCCGTGGCGATCACGGGGCCGCCGCGGGCCGCTGCGCGGGCCGCGGCCGCGCCGCGTTCCGCGGGGCGCTTCTCGAGCTCCTCGCGGAAGCGCGCCTGGAACTGGATCGCATAGTCCACCGCCAGGCCGATCAGCACCGGTAGCACCGCCAGCGCGGCCATCGTCAGAGACCCGCCGAACAGCGACAGCGCCCCGAATGCAGCCGAAGTCGCGACCAGCGCGATGCCGAGCGGAAGCAGCCTCCGCGACGGACCGAAGACCACCGTCAGGGTGAGCGCCATGACGGCGAGCGCGACCGCCAGCAGCACGAAGGTCTCACCCTCGATCTCGGTCGACAGGCCCTCGACCACGGTGGGTATCCCGCTGACGACGTAGCTGCCGTCCCTGATCTTGAAGTCGTCCTCCCCCACCGCCCGCCGGAACAGCGCGATCGCCTCGCGGCGCTCGCCCTCGGTCAGGTCGGGGCGCAGCTGGACGAAGATCTGGGCGGACTGCGGACTCGGAAAGAGCAGCGAGAACTTCTCCTTCGGGACACCGCCGGCAAATCGCGTATCGAAGACGACCGAGCTCACGTAGCGCGGGTCGTCGAGCCGCGGCAAGCCGGTCTGGCCGTACTCGACCGCGAGGTTGAGCACCTGCTGCTGGAACTGGGCCAGGACCTCCTGGCCCGCCGCGCGCGCGGCGGCGACCTGCTCGTCCTGCGAGAGCCCCTGCTGGCGGGCGCGGCGTGCCGCCGCGGCCGCCGCCGCCCGGGCCCGCTGAAGCGTCGCCTGCGATTGCCCGCTCAACAGCTCCTCGGCCCTGATCGCCGACTGATTGAGGAACGTCGCGGGGCCGAACAGGACCTGAGTCGGGTCTAGCTCGGCGATCTCCCTGCAGGTCTCGTTGGCGGGCTCCTGGCCGGGGGGCACCCGCCCCGACAGGCAGCCCTCCAGCCCAAGTAGGTGCTGGAGATTGTCGGTCAGCAGAAGGTTTTCGAGCTGGCTGCGGACGAGGATGACGACCGGGTCGTCTCCGAACTCGTCCTGGAAGCGCTGCGTCGCCGCGTACGTCTCGGACCCGTGATCGACCAGTGTGTCCGTGGCCGCCTCGGAGTCGAGTCGCAGCGCACCGATCGCGCCGAGCAGGGTGATCGCCACCGCGGCGGCGATCACGAGGCGGGAATGCCGCACCGCCCAGGCGGCGAGCCTGCCGAACCGGTTCATCGCGAGGAGGTTATGCGGCCGGGGCGAGCGTGGATGCAGTCAGGCCGGCGAAGCCTTGCAGCCGCCCGTCAGTCCATCGCGAGGGGGCCGACCGTCTCCGCGTTCAGGAACTGTGAGACGAACTCGTTGTCCGAGTTGAACAGCTCCTGCTGCGGGCCGCTCTCGACGATGCGCCCCTTCCACAGCACGGCGATGAAGTCGGCGATCCGGCGTGCCGTGCCGAGGTCGTGGCTGATCACGAGGTAGCAGCCCCCGTTTTCCTCGTGGACCTCACGGATCAGCTCGCAGAGCAGCGCCGTGCGCACGGGGTCGAGCCCCGAGTCGGGCTCGTCGAACATGACGATCGCCGGGTCGAGCACCAGCGCCCGCGCGAAGCCGGCCCGCTTGCGCATCCCGCCCGAGAGCTCGTTGGGCATGTGCTCCATCGCCTCGGCGAGCCCGACCTCGCGGAGCCGGCGGTTGACGATCTCGCTGATCTCCTCCTCGCTCTTGTCGGTGTGCTGGCGCAGCGGGAAGCAGACGTTGTCGAAGACGTTCATCGAGCCGAACAGCGCACCGTCCTGGAACAGCAGCCCGAACTTCTTGCGCACCTCGAACAGCTCGTCGTCGGTCATCGCGGGGACGGACTCGCCGTGGACGAGGACGTCGCCCGAGTCCGGGTAGAGCAGCCCGACGATGTGCTTGATCAGCACGCTCTTGCCGGTGCCCGAGGGTCCGAGAACCATCGAGATCTGGTTGTCCGGCAGGCCGAGGTTGCATCCGTTGAGGATCCGCATGCGGCCGAACTGCTTGACGAGGTCGATGATCTCGATCGCGTCCTCGCCGCCGTGGTCGCGCTTCTCGCCCGTGTGCCACTTGTAGGGGTTGGGGTCGTTCGTCTCGACCCCGGGGATCAGGTAGTCGCGTCCGAAGTGACCGAGCTGGCCGTGGGTCGGATCCTCCTCCTCGGCGGAGTGGTCGTCACCGGCCGGCGGTGCTTGGGTCGAGGCCGCCTGGGTCTCGCCCGGGCTGGTGGGAGCCGGGTCGACGCCTTCGTCCGCGGCCACCTGCTCGCTCTCCTCGACGCCCTTGTCCTCGGTTCGACGCTCCTCGTCGGTCATGCCGTCTATCGCTCTCCTATCCCCCGATTGGGGCTCGCGGATTGGCTCCCCAGAACACCAGTGTTCCCATCATCCCGATGATGTGAACCAGGACGATGTTAAGGACCATCGACTTAGCGGTCGCGGTCCCCACTCCGACCGGCCCACCCGACGCCGTGTAGCCGTAGTAGCAGCCAACGAGCACGATCGCCGTCGCCATCATCATCGCCTTGATCACGCTGAACAAGAGGTCGGGAGGGTTCTGGAACATCCAGAAGATCAGGAAGTAGCCGCCCTCCGACACCTCGCCGATCTGCTCGACGACCGCGAGCCAGCTGGCGAAGTAGCCGACCCCGATTGCGGCCAGGTACATGAACGGAAGGGTCATCCAGGCGGCCAGCAGGCGGGTGGCCGCCAGGAAGGTGACGGGTGGCACGCCCATCACCTCGAGCGCGTCGATCTCGTCCGAGATCCGCATCGCGCCAACCTCGGCGACGATCCCGGTGCCGACCTTGGCCGACATCATGTAGCCGAAGGCGTAGGGGATCACCTCGCGCAGGTCGCACCACGCGGCGAACACGCCTGCGTACGCGGGGGCTCCGACCGAGCGGTTGAAGTAGGCGCCCTCGATCCCGCACTGGAGCCCGAGGATGAAGACGAGGCCCCAGATCACGATCGTCGAGCCGAGGATCAGGATGCCGGCCTGGCGCAGCGCCTCGCCGAAGAACTGGAACACGCGGCCTGAGTAGACGAGGCCCATCACACGACCGCAGAAGCGAGCGATGTCGCCGAGCGAGGCGAGCCAGTCCCTGGGTACCGCGAGCCAGCCGTTCACTTGATCACCGAGATCTCGGGATGGGTGGCGAGCAGCGTCTGGGTAAAGACGTAGTTGAAGGCAAAGACGCCGATAAAGGCGATCACCACGGCCTCGTTTACCGCCCGCCCCACGCCCTCGGCGCCGCCCGAGGCGTTCATGCCCTTATACGAGCAGACGATCGCGACGATCGCCCCGAACAGCGTGCACTTGAGCACCGAGCCCCAGAGGTCGGTCACCGAGGCGTTGTTAAACAGCGTCGCGAAGAAGCCGCCGAGCGGGGCGCCGTAGAGGATCTCGGCGAAGATCCCGCCGGTG
>DASPWW010000053.1:0-2818 GCA_035637595.1 Solirubrobacterales bacterium
CACCCAGGGCGTCAACAGCGCTGAGCGGCTGCTGCTGGACCAGGACTTCCGTACTCGGGCTCGGGAAGTCGCCCGAGGGGAGGACCCCACTTACGGAGACGTGCTGCCGGAGGGTCGCCCAGAGCCAGGCGACCACGAGATGAGCTTCGTCGTCATCACGCGCAACACGCGCAACACGCCGTTGACGTTGCCGTTCTTCAGCGTGGTCAGCCTGCGGGCGGCCGCAGTGCGCCTCATCGGCTATGGCTTTCCCGTTCCCGTTGCCGCGGTGCAGGAGCAATAACTCAGTGCCCTCGGTTCATGCGGAGCGCTCGACGATTGCGAGAACCAAGCCGCCTCACCGCTTCTCCTTCGCGCGAAATCCGAGCGTCACTCGCTACGCTCGATTCACGGCCGCTCGGCGACCCGCTTCATGTCACCACCCTGTACTTGAGGTGGGTGACGCCGGGCGCCTCGACGGCCCGGACCTGCTCGAGCTGCACCTCCGCGGCCCCGAGGTTGTCGAAGAGGCGAGCACCGTCGCCGAGCACCACCGGAACGACGTGGAGCTCAAGCTCGTCCAGCAGTCCCGCTGCCAGGTACTGCTGAGCGACGTGGGCGCCGCCCCAAAGCATGACGTCCTTGCCCCCGGCGGCCCCCCTTGCCTGTTCGAGCGCGGACTCGATTCCGTCGGTGACGAAGTGAAACGTGGTCCCGCCCTCCATCTCCACGGGATCACGCGGGTGATGGGTGAGAATGAACACGGGGTAGTGGTAGGGAGGGTCGTCGCCCCACCAGCCCGTCCACTGCCCGTCGCCCCAGGCACCACCGTCGACCGGCCCGAACATGTTTCGGCCCATCACGCCGGCGCCGACGTTCTCGCGCGATTCCTCGACTATCCGTGTGCTCTCGTTCACCTCGCCGCCCTGCTTGTCGTGGGATTGGCGCCAGGCGGCCAGCGGAACCACCCAATCGTGGAGCCGCTCGCCGCCCTCGCCGAGCGGGTTCTCCTCGCTCTGGTTCGGGCCGGCGACGAAACCGTCCAGGGAGATCGAGATATGACACCTAAGCTTGCTCATCGCGCCTCCTCAGTAGGCGGCCGCTGCGGCCACGGGTTCTCAATGCCTATGACCGGTCCGCGCCGGGAAACTAATCGCGGCTGCGCTGCCAGCGCCTGGTCGAGCGCTCGATCCCTGGGATCGAAAACGCCTCCCCGGAACAGCTCATCCGCGCCGCGGCAATGTTGTCGGGACTTCTCCTTTGGCGATGAGCAGCAGCGACGGCGCGCGCTGGGTGAGCCCGGCCGGGCGCACCCGGTCCGTCTTGGGCTCGAGGAACAACCTCGCACGCAGGGCGGGTTCCGAGGCCGATTACGAGCCGGAGTCGGCGCTTGAACAGCGAGTGCGGCGACGGCGCTAGGTCGGTCGCTACTTCTTCGCCTCCACGACCTTGAAGCTGATCGTGGCCGGTGAGGAGACGTTGCCCGCGGCGTCGGTGGCGGTGAGGTTGGCGACGTACTTTCCGGGCTTTAGCTTCTTGTTGCCGATCCTGCCCGAGAACGGCTTTGCGTTCTGGCCCGCCTCGCCCTGTGCGGTGAACGCCCCGACCGGCTTTAGCTTCTTCTTCCCCTTCTTCTTTACCTGGCGGAAGATCGAGAACTTGACCTGGGCGGGCTCTGAAAGGTTGTAGCGGAAGGTCGTTCCCTTGGCGACCAGCGGGACCTCCGTCTCGGCCGGGCCCTGCTTGTCGACCGCGAACTTCTTCGGGTCGGCCATGGCGCCGGTGATCTGGGCCGCGGTGGTGTCCGGCAGGGCGGGAGGCTCGACGAAGACCGTGAACACCATGTCGAAACTGGGTTGAAAGGGGGCCGTCGCAAGAAAGAACGTGCCCGTTTGGGAGGTGCTCTCAAAGAGCTGGCCCGGGCAATCGTCGCCGGAGCGAATGCCCATCGTCACGTTGCCCGCGCCGGGTCGCGTGACGACGAGCGCGTATTGCTGGCCCGCGATCACCGTCGCCGGGGTCGCGAAGTTCCCGGTGAGGGTTGATGCCCCGGCCGGCACCGTGGAGTCGGGGATCGTCGCGGAGGCGAGCACGGTGTTGGTCGGCGTGGCCGTTCCGTCGACCTCGTTGATGTGCATGATCCAGTCGGCTGGGGTTCCTTGCTTGAAGACGTCGGCCTGGGCCATGGTCAGGGCGCCGCCCGCCTGGGCGGTGAAGGTCTGCGCGAATCGACTGTCTCCCGGGGAGGATCCGTACGTGCCTTCGGGAGGTCCCGGACAGCTCGCGTCCGGGCTCGCCTGCGCGGCCGCGCCCGGGGGTTGCGCCACAAGCAGGAGGCCCGCGATCGAGAGCGCCGCGACGGCGAAGAGCCCCGTTCCTCGCGCCCGCGTCCCTGCAACCCTTCCCACTTTCATCTCTCCCTTGCCTGCTTGGCTAGCCCCGACAGGCTACCTTCAACCCGGCCGGCCGGCACTCGGTCGCCAGCCAGCCTGCTTCTACTTCCTCTCTTTCTTTTTGACGGTCCAGGACTTCGTCGCGGGCGTCGGGTCGACGTTGCCGGCCGCGTCCTTCGCTCGGACCTGGAACTCCCTCGGTCCCGACACCGAGGTTCGACATCGGGGGTTGCGGCAGTGATCTGCCCTACGGGCTGCTCTTGCGGAAGGCGACGACGTAGCCGTTCACAAGGCCGACAGTGCCGACGGCGGCGTACATCGTGTTGCGGGCCACGCTGACTCCGGCGAAGGAGATCGAGACCGGATCCTCCGTGCCGAGCACGAGCGGGTGCTTGGCGAGCTGCGCCCCGGTTGCCGCGTCGTAGGCGTCGAGCGTGCCGTGCGTA
>DASPWW010000054.1:0-47517 GCA_035637595.1 Solirubrobacterales bacterium
GAGATGGTGAAGTTTCGCACCATGCGGGATGCAGACGACGAAGGCGGCCTTCCGCGCCTGCTACCGGGGACGGCGCCGGGCGGGGTGGAGGGCATCGATCGGCGGACCCCCATCGGCAAGTTCATGCGCCGGACGTCGCTCGACGAGCTACCGCAGCTCGTGAACGTCCTCCGAGGCGAGATGAGTCTCGTTGGCCCGCGTCCCGAGCGCCCTGAGTTCGCCGAGCTCTTCGAGCACGATGTCTATCGCTATGGGGAACGCCTACGGGTGAAGTCTGGCATTACCGGCTGGGCCCAGGTCCACGGCCTGCGTGGCCAGACCTCTTTGGACGACCGAGTCGAGTGGGACAACTACTACATCGAGAACTGGTCGCCGTGGCTCGACTTCAAGATCCTCGTGCTGACGCTCGCCTCGCCGTTCCAGTCGGACATCGAGTAGCGCCCGGCGGTCTTCGCCGCTAGATGATCTAGGCGGCCCCGAGTACCCGATCGAGGATCGGGGAGGGATCCTGGATGCGGAACTCTCCCTGCAGCTCGGCGGCGATCTCCTCGCGAGTGCGACCGTCGAGGGCAAGGCGGGTTGCGCGCAGATAGGCCTCGTCGGGGATCGGCGACACGGGCGGATTGGGTGCCGCGGTTGGGGGAGCCCACTGGCCGGGCCCGGGCGGGGCGCCGGCCGCAGGAGCGCCGGGGACAGGAGCGGCAACCGGCGGCTCGACAGGAGGCGGCTCTGGCGCCGGCGGGGGGCCGGGAGGGGGCGGCGCGGGATCGGGCCATGGCGGGGGCTGCGGCGCCGGGGGACGCTCGGACTGGAGGGGCGCGGCGGCCTGAGCGGGCTGAGGCTGCGCTTGAGGCTGAGGCTGAGGTTGGGGTTGCGGCCAGCCGGCCTGAACCGGCGCGGGCTGTGCCGCAGGACGGGGCGGCTCGGGCTGGGGGGGAGCGGGGGCCTCGGGCTGGGGTGGCGGCCACGCGGGGCTCGGCGGCGCGGGAGGTGGTTGGGCGGCGGGAGGTGGCTGCGCGGCGGGAGGTGGGGGCTGGGAGGGTGGCGAGACCTGGGGTTGCACGGTGCGAGCCGGCTCGGGCGTCGCGATCGGCGGCGCGGGCTGCGGCTCGGTGTCGAGCCCGCGCATCGTGCCCTCCAGCGCGCGGATCAGGCTCTCACACTGGGTCGCGACGAGCGTCGCGTGCTCGATCAGTGCCTCTGTCAGCTCGGAGATGAGGGTGACGCGATCGCGCGTCATCGCCTCGGCCTGGCGCCTCGCCTCGTCGAGGTGGCGCTGCGCCTGGGCCTCGGCGTCGGCGCGGATCTCCATCGCGGCCCGTTCCGCCGTGTCGATCACGAGCTCGATCCGCTCCGCGGTGGATGCGGGCGCGCCAGAGGGGTGGATGCTGCTCGTCTCCATGCTGGGGGCCTTTCCGTGGCCTACGATGCGAGCCGACGCGGGTGCTCGATTACCGGCATCGGAGCAGGGATCTTATCCTCGACGGTGAGGGTGACTTCGCGGGACTCGGAGACCGTGACACTGAGCCTGCGCCCGTCCTGAGGCGGATTCGGACGATCGACTTCGGGAGGCGTGACGCGCCCGGCGTCGGCGAGATTGGGCGACGGGGCATCGGGCCGCGGCGCGCCACCCATCACCCAGCGCATGCCGCGCTCCATCCGGTTGGCCTGGTCGTCGAGCACCCAACGCAGGCGAGCGAGCTCGACCGTACGCTGATCCACGACTCGCCTCGCTTCGATCGCCGCCCACCCGACGCCGTCGGGACCGGCAAGCTGGAGATGCCGCATCGACGCGAAGCTACCCGCAGCTGCGGACGGGACGCGATCTTGGCCGAATTACCGGGTTTCTCGGCCGTGAGCAGGAGAATTGCCGGGTGCCGGCCGGCGCCCAGGCGTCAGGATAGGGTTCGTGCCGAGGGCGATGGGTAGAGAGGAGGCGCCGGAAGAGTCCGCCTCGGCGAAGCCGGAGGGCGAGACCGAGGCCGAGTTCGCGGAGCGGGCCGAGCAGGCGCGCGCCGCCGTCAAGGAGCAGCTCCAGGCAATCGCCGACGAGCTGGAGCACGAGGCCGCCGAGACCAAGCGCCAGGCGGATCAGACGGTGCGGTCGGCGGTTGAGATGCGGCTCGACCGCGAGGTCGAGCGGTTTCGGGGCGAGGCGGCCGAGCGCCTGGCCGAGCTCCAGGCGACGCTCGAGCGGCGAGCCGACAGCGCGGCGCAGGCGGTGGAGAGCCAGCTCGACGACTTCGTCAAGGTGCGGGTCAAGGACGTCGAGCGCAGGCTCGAGGTGCAGGTGTCGAGCCTCGAGGCAGCGGTCCGGCAGGGCGCCGAGGAAGCACAGGCGAGCATCAGGTCCGCGATAAGGGCGACTCTCGATGAGGCTGAGAGACGGCTTCGAGATGAGCTCGAACAGCGCGCCGTCGAGCGGGAGCGCGCGGTCCAGAAGATGCAGACGAGCCTCGAGGGCTCTGGAGAGCGTCTCGTCTCGCAGGTGGAGCTGCTGCGCGACGAGGCCACGCGGCAGCTCGCGGAGGGAGAGCGGCGGCTGAGCCGGCTCGCCGAGGAGCAGGTCGAGCAGGAGACCGAGCGCCTGCGCGCCGAGGCCGAGAGCCAGCGAGCGGAGCTCGAGCGCCAGCTCGAGCGCGCCGTCGCGAGCGCCTCCGACAGCATCAGGGACGCGATCCTCGATTCGGTGCGCGCCGATGCCGAGGAGCCGCTGTCGGCCGCCGAGGAGCGGCTGGCGCTGGCCGAGCACACCGTCGCCGCGCGCGTCGAGGCGGCGCTCGAGGAGCTCGACCAGAAGATGCAGCAGGCCGCCCCCGAGCTCGAGCGCCTGGCCGGAGAGGCCGAGCGGACGCTCGCCAAGCGGCTCGACGCGATCGAGGCGAAGTTCGTAGAGGCCCGCGACGAGGCCCAGAAGCGCATCGCGGCCGAGACGTCCAAGCTCGACGCGCTGTCGCGCCGTCAGGAGCTCAAGCTGGCGCGCCAGGAGCGCGACAAGCGGATCGCCGAGGCCGAGAGCAAGCTCGCCGAACGCGGCGAGCAGATCGCCACAAGGCTGGCCGCCAGCGCGGCGGAGGCCGAGAATCGGGTCGCCGGCGCCGCAGATCGGGGTCGCGCCGAGGCGGAGAGCGCGCTCCAGGCGGCAAGCGCCCAGACGCTCACCGAGCTGCGCGAGCAGCTCCAGCGCGAGCTTAGAGCCGCCACCGAGGCGGTCCGCGGCACCCTCGAGGCCGAGGGGGCGAGGTCCGCGCAGTCGGCCGAGGCCCAGATCGTCGAGGCCGGGACCGCCCGGATCGCGGCGGACGCGGAACGCCGCACCGGCGAGCTGATGCGCGCGGCCGAGGGCGCAAGCACCCGGCTCGAGCGGGTCAACGAGCGCATCACCGCGGCCGAGGCACGGATCGACGGCGCCGAGAAGCGCGTGCGCGAGGCGATCGACGGAGCCGAGCAGCAGGCTCACAGGCGGCTGCTCGAGGCCGCCGATGCCGCTTACGAGCGGATCGAGGCCGCGGACCGCGCCCAGGAGCGCGAGGCGCGGGTGCGGGCCGCGGCGGAGGGCGCGGAGCGCGAGGCCGCGCGACGGGTCCGGGAAGCCGAAGAGCGCCTGCTCGAGGTGCTCGAGCGCGTCGACGCCGCCGAGCGCCAGCTCGCCGAGCGGCTCGACTAGCGACCGATCAGCCCGCGATTTGCTTGAGGTCGCCCGGGCGCACGAGGACGTGCAGGAGGCTGCCGTCGACGCCCGCCAGGCCGCCCTTCTTGAGCTTCACGCGCGCGCCGGTGGCGTCGGCGATCGCGTTCGAGAAGTCCGGCTCGTGGCCGACCAGCACGACATCTCCGCGCCCCGCCGCCAGCGCGTCGAGGTCGAAGCTGCCGCCGGCCAGCTCGTCGGCGACCTCGGGCTCGAGGCCGAGATGCCGGCACGCGATCTTTGCCGTGTCGAGCGCCCGGACCTTGGGACTGGTCAGGCAGGCGTCGAGTTGCACGTCGAGCGCGGCGAGGGCGCGACCGGCCCGCTCGGCCTGGCTCTCGCCCTTGTTCGTCAAGCGCCGCGCGTCGTCGTCGTCGCCGTCCTCCGCATCGCCGTGACGCAGTAGCCAGATCACCGCGCAATCGTATTCCGCAGCGAGCGGGATCAGCGTTGGCGGGGGGTCGGTGGCATCTGGCTCGGTTGACAAGATCACTTCGTGAGCGGGAGCCCCGAGGCCGTCCATCTGCATGTCCACAGCGAGTACTCGCTGCTCGACGGGGCGTGCCAGATGCAGCGCAAGCGGGAGGGCCGCCTTACGCACCCGATGGCGGACCGCGCCGCCGAGCTCGGCATGCCCGCGCTGGGGCTGACCGACCACGGCGTGATGAACGGAGCGGTGGACCACTACAAGGCCTGCCGGGCAACCGGGATCAAGCCGATTCTCGGCATCGAGGCATATGTGGTCGGCGACCTCGCTGCCGCGAGGAGCAAGGTCAAGTACGAGCGCAACCATCTCACGCTGCTCGCGGCCAATCAGGTCGGGTTCCGAAACCTCGTAGAGCTCAGCTCGGCCGGCTTTCTCGAGGGGTTCGTGCGCGGCAAGGCAAACGTGGACATGAGCCTTCTGGAGCGCCATTCCGATGGAGTGATCGCGTTGACCGGATGCCTGCAGTCGCGGTTCTGCAAGCGCCTCGTCTCCGACCAGCCCGACGACGCTCGCGCGCACGCCGACGACCTGCTTCGGGTGTTCGGCCCCGACAACGTCTACTTCGAGATCCAGGCGAACGGACTGCCGCAGCAGGAAAAGGCCAACGAGGGGATCGTCCGCGTCGCGCGCGAGGTCGGTCGTCCCGTCGTGGCCACCGCCGACGTGCACTATCTGCGCCGCGAGGACCATGCGAGCCACTCGGCGCTGCTGTGCGTCCAGACCAAGTCGACGCTGGCGGAGCCGAAGCTTCGTTTTGAGAACAACGAGTACTACCTCAAGAGCCCCACCGAGATGGCGGAGTCCTTTGCCCGCTGGCCGGAGGCAGTTCCGACGACGCTCGAGGTCGCCGAGCGCTGCAACGTCGAGATGACGCTCGGCGAGCTGCTGCTGCCGCGCTATCCGACCCCGGACGGAAGGGAGCCGAGCGCGATGCTGCGCGAGATCGCGACCGAGGGCCTGCGGCGCCGTTACGGCGATCCACCCCCGGCCGAGGCGACCGAGCGGCTCGACTTCGAGCTGTCCGTGATATTGGAGATGGGCTTCGAGTCCTACTTCCTGATCGTCTGGGACTTCGTTCGCTTCGCGAAGCAAGAGGGGATCGCCGTTGGCCCGGGACGCGGCTCGGCGGCGGGTTCGATCGTCGCCTACTCGCTTGGGATCACCGACCTCGATCCGCTGGCCAACGACCTGCTGTTCGAGCGCTTCCTCAACCCCGCGCGCAAGTCGATGCCGGACATCGACATCGACTTCTCGGTCCGCGGGCGCGAGCGCGTGATCCGCTACGTCGCCGACAAGTACGGCCGCGAGTCGGTCGCCCAGATCGTGACGTTCGGCAGAATGGCGCCGCGCGCGGCGACCCGGGACGCCGCGCGGGTGCTGGGCTTCGACTACGGGACCGGCGACCGGATCGCAAAGCTGATCCCCGAGCCGATCATGGGCCGCAGCCCGAGCTTCGAGGACTGCCTGCGCGACGGACAGGAGCTGCGCAAGGCCTACGACACCGACGGCGACGCGCGTCAGATCGTGGACGTCGCTCAGGGGCTGGAGGGGATCGCCCGCAACCACTCGATCCACGCCGCCGCGGTCGTGATCGCCGACCGGCCGCTGCAGGAGATCGTCCCTCTCCAGTTGGCGGAAGATCGAGGACAGGGGGGAGCCGCCGCCAACGGCGGCGGCGAGGGGGGCAAAGCCCCCCGTGGCACGGAGCGGTCCTACAAGGTGGTTACCCAGTACACGATGGGCCCGATCGAGGAGATGGGGCTGCTGAAGATGGACTTCCTGGGGCTGCGCAACCTGGACGTCATCGAGGACGCGGTCGAGATCATCGAACGGTCGCGCGGAGTGAGGCTCGACGTCGAGAAGCTGCCGCTCGACGACGGCAAGACCTACGAGATGCTGGCCCGCGGCGACTCGGTCGGCGTCTTTCAATTCGAGTCGGATGGAATGCGGGAGGCGCTGCGCAAGGTACGCCCCACCGAGTTCGAGGACCTGATCGCGCTGGTGTCGCTCTACCGCCCCGGCGCGATGCGCTACATCAGCGACTACGCGAAGGGCAAGCGCGACCCTCAAACGGTTCGCTATCCGGACCCCAGGATGCGGTCGATCACGGAAGCCACCTACGGCTGCTGCATCTACCAGGAGCAGCTCATGGAGATCGCCAAGCAGATGGCGGGCTTCAGTCCCGCGGAGGCGGACGACCTTCGCAAGGCGGTCGGCAAGAAGAAGCGCGACCTGATGGCCCAGATGAAGGACATGTTTCTGGCGGGACTCGAGGCCTCGGGCACCGAGAGGCGCGTCGCCTCCGACCTGTGGTCGCTGATGACCGCGGCGGCCGACTACAGCTTCAACAAGTCTCATGCCGCCTGCTACGCGCTGATCGCCTACCGCACCGCCTACCTGCGGGCGAACTACCCCGCCGAGTACATGGCGGCGCTGATCTCCTCGGTGATGTCGACCAAGGACAAGGTCCCGTTCTTCGTCAACCGCTGCCACCAGGTGGGGATCGAGGTCCTTCCCCCCGACGTCAACGCCTCGGATCACGGCTTCGTGGTCAGCGGGAACCGCATCCGCTTTGGGCTCGACGCGGTCAAGAACGTCGGCCACGCCGCCGTTGCGGCAATCATCTCGGCACGCGAGCGCGACGGGGAGTTCAGCTCGCTGTGGGACTTCTGCGAGCGCGTCGACGCCCGCGCGGTCAACAAGCGGGCGACCGAGTGCCTGGTCAAGTGCGGTGCGCTCGACTCCACGGGCGCGCCGCGGCGGGCGATGCTCGAGGCGCTGCCGCGCGCGCAGGCGAACGGCCAGAAGACCCAGGAAGATGCGGAGCGGGGCCAGGCCTCGATCTTCGAGATCGGCGGCGGGGAGACCGGCGGCGCCGGATCCGAGGCCGGTCTCGGCCGGCAGCATCCGCCCCTGCTCGGCGAGGAGTTCGAGCGCCGTGAGCTGCTGCGGCTCGAACGCGAAACGCTGGGGACGTTCCTGTCGGAGCATCCTCTGACCGAGGTCCGGGACCTGCTGATGACGCGCGTCGATCGCTCGCTCGCCGAGCTCACCACGGCGCCGGACGGGGCGTGGGTGCGGGTCGGCGGCCTGATCGTGGAGAGCAAGCGCGTGCGGACCAAGCGCGGCAACGACATGATCTTTGCCACGCTTGACGATCTCGAGGGCCAGGTCGAGCTGCTCGTCTTCAGCTCGTCGCTCGGCTCGAGCGAGTCGGCGATCGAGACCGACCGCGTGGTGTTGGTACGCGGCCGCGTCGACCACAAGGAGCCGGGCGAGACCAAGCTCGTCGTCTCCGAGGCTGAGCCCTTCGAGCCCGCGCCCGACGAGCTGCGCGCCGCCCGCGCCCGCAGGCGGCCGGCCGAGCCCGAGCGGCTCGTGCTGCGGATCAGCGCGGGGGACCTGGCGCCTGCCCTCGTCGATCAGCTCAAGTCGGTGTTCTCGAATTTCCCGGGCGAGAGCGAGGTGCTGCTCGAGATGGAGACGCGCGAGGGGATGAGGCGGCTGCGCTTCGGGCGCGATTACCGCGTCACGCCGTCGCACGGCCTGCGCGCCGAGCTCGACGCGCTGCTCGGTCCGCGGGCCATCGCCGCTTAGCGTCGATCAGCCGTTGCGGCGGTCAGGCTTCGCCGCAGAACTCGAGCAGGACGTCCGACATCGGCGTCTCGTCTGCTGCGCCCATCGCGCCCCCCCGGATGCGATCCAGGAACTCATTGCTAGGACCTCCCTGGATCTCGAGGTTCGGACACTCCTCCGTGTGGGCGTCGTAGAACTTTTCGGCGATGTGTCGGATTCCTTGGGGATCGAGCGGTCGAGGAATTCCTGTGCAGCGGATGCGGTTCGTCATGGGCCGTGGGTGTGCTTCGGGGCCATTGGAGCGCCTAAACTTGCCGGCGTGGCCCTGACGCAGAAAGGCGAGGAGACGCGCGCCGGCGAGTGCCGGCAGTGTCGGACCTTCTGCGACAAGCTGATCGAGCCGCGCGGCTGCCTCGAGCAGCGTTGCAAGTACCTCTACAGCTACAGCGACCAGCTCAGCGGCGTGCGCTACATGGGCTGCATGCGCAAGGTGTTCGGCGCCGAGATCGACATCGAGATGTTCGAGGCCGCGGAGCGAAACGGCGGCTTCGGCGGGATCAAGATGACCGGGGATCCCCTCCCGCAGTGCCAGTTCCGCGTCGAGCCCGCATACGAGGGCGCGGGCCCCGAATTCGCGTGCGTCAACCCGCGCTTCTTCGACTGCACCGACGACGGGGACGACGGCCTGCGCGTCTTCGATCTGCGCGACGCGCTGACGTAGCGCCGGCGAAGGGCAAGTAGAGCAGCCAGCAGGAGCGCTGGCTGGACGTGGCCGGCATTTGCACCGTATATGGGGGTCAATGCAGGCCAGGTCCGGCGGCCGCGGCTACCTGGGCTCTATTGACCACATGTATGGGGGTCAAGAGAGCCCACGTCCGCGGGGCGGCCCATGTAGCGGATGTGTCGCCTGTCCCGTCCCCTCGCTGCCCTCTTCGACGGGTGCTACCGGATCTCGAACCCCCGCGCCTTCAACCCCTCTCGCCGCAGGCGCTTGGCGAGCCGCACCTGCTTGGTGTCCGGGCCCCTTTTGTCGAATCCGGGTGTCTCGATCAGCGCCGGCAGGGCATCGAAGCGCGGCTCCGACAGGAACGCGCGCAGCCCGGCGCGCCCCAGCTCGCCCTCACCCAGGTTGGCGTGGCGGTCGCGGTTCGAGCCCAGGGGCATCGCGGAGTCGTTGACGTGCAGGCAGCCCAACCGCTCGAGCCCGAGCTTCGACTCGAACTCGTCGACCACGTCGCCGAGCGCGTCGGGCGTCCGGATCTCGAACCCCGAGGCCAGCAGGTGACAGCAGTCGAGGCAGATGCCCAGCCGCTCGCCGCCGCCTCCGAGCTCGACGAGCCGCGCGAGCTCGTCGAAGTCGCGCCCCAGCGTTCCGGTGGCGCCGGCGGTGTCCTCGAGCAGCAGCCGGCAGCGCTCGCTCTCGGCGAGCACCTCGCGCAGCGCCTCGCCGACCAGCCTCATGCAGTCGTCGTAGGGACAGCCCTTCTGGGAGCCGGGGTGCAGCACGACGCCGGCGGCGCCGATCCGGTCGCCGAGCCGCAGAGCGTGCATCAGCGACGTGAGCGATTTGGAGCGGATCTCGTCCTCCATCGAGGCGCAGTTGATCAGGTAGACGGCATGGATCACCACGGCGTCGATCGGCGACTCTTCGAGCGCCATGCGGAACTCGGCGATCTCCTCGTCGCTGCGCGCCGTCGGCCGCCAGGCACGGGAGCTCTGATGGAAGATCTGGATCGCCTCGCAGTCGCGCTCCACGCCGCGCTCCGCTGCGCGGGTAAGCCCACCCGCTGTGGAAACATGCGCCCCGATCAGCATCGTGCCTCAGCCTAGCCAGCGCACCCGCGTCCGCTTCGCGCCCTCGCCCACGGGGGCGCTTCACATTGGTGGTGCCCGGACAGCGCTCTACAACTGGCTGCTCGCGCGGGGCTCGGACGGCACGCTGGTTCTCCGCATCGAGGACACCGACCGCGAGCGCTCGACACCGGAGAACGTCGAGCAGATACTCGACGCGCTGAGCTGGCTCGAGCTCGACTGGGACGAGGGCCCGTACAGCCAGCACGAGCGCGGAGAGCGACATCGCGAACGGATCCGCGAGCTGGTCGAGTCGGGCCGCGCCTACCCCGACACCGCGGACGCCGCGGCCGTCCGGACCTGGAAGCAGGCTCACGGCGGCGCGGGCTACCGCGGCGAGCCGCGCGACGAGCCGGGCGCGGCGACTCGCCTGCGCGCTCCCGACGAGGGCTCCACCGTCGTCGAGGACGCGATCCGCGGCGAGATCCGATTCGAGAACCGGCTCCAGGACGACCTGGTGATCGCGCGCGGCGACGGCTCCCCGCTGTACAACTTCGCGGTAGCCGTCGACGACGCGGAGATGGAGATCACCGACGTCGTGCGCGGCGACGACCACCTCTCGAACACCCCGAAGCAGCTGCTGGTGCTGCGGGCGCTCGGGGTCGACCCGCCGCGCTACGCGCACCTGCCCCTGCTCCACGGGCCGGACGGCAAGAAGCTCTCCAAGCGACACGGGGCGACCTCGGTCGGGGCGTTGCGCGACGCCGGCTATCTCCCGGCCGCGGTGCGCAACTACCTCGCCCTGCTCGGCTGGGGTACCGAGGACGACACGACGCTGCTCTCCACCGAGGAGCTGGTGGAGCGCTTCCGGCTCGATCGCGTCGGGAGGTCCGCGGCGGTCTTCGACGAGCAGAAGCTGCGCTGGATGAACGGGCGCTTCATGCGCGACCTGCCGCTCGACGACTACGTCGCCGTCGTGGGCTCCTACCTCGGGCGACCCGCCGACGAACGCCTGACAGCCGGGTGCGAGATCGCCCAGGAGAAGGCCCAGACCCTGTCCGAGGTGTGGCCGCTGATCCGCTTCCTGTTAGAGGAACCGATCGCCGATCCGCAGGCGCAGCAGAAGGTGATGACGCCCGAGGCCCGGCCCCTGCTCGAGGCTGCGCTCGCAGCGCTGCGCGAGCTCGAACGGTTCGACGTTCCCGAGATCGAGGCTGCGCTGCGGTCCGTGGTCGATCGGGCCGGGGTCAAGCCCAAGCAGGTATTCCAGCCACTGCGTGTCGCGATCACGGGCACCACCGTCTCGCCGGGGATCTTCGAGTCGCTCGCGGCCCTGGGCCGGGAGGACGCGCTGGCACGGATCGAGCGCGCCATGGCGCGCATTTGACGCCTGGGCGCCGCTTCCGGTGCTAAAACATTTGGCCAGGGTGCCGATTAGGGGGGTGTGGCGAACGCGGCCCGATTCGCGGCCGCGTCGCTGCTCACCGATCCACGATGGCTCAGACGACCAAGAGCGCTCGATCGACCGCCGCCGCCGCGACGGGTGGTCGGACGATGGGCAGGGGCGGCCACCGCCTCGCCGAGGCGTTCGCCGCGGTCGAGACGCTGCCGGCGCTCACGGAGTCCCGCGGCCGCGTCGAGCGCCTCGTCTCGAAACCGGGCTCGTCGGTCGACGAGATCTGCGAGGCCGTCGAATCCGATGCCGGCCTGGCGATCGCGGTGCTGCGCGCGGCCGGCTCCGTGAACGGCAAGCCGACTCGACTCAGCGGCATCCCGGACGCGGTCGAGATCCTCACCCCGGCTGGGGTGGGCGCGGCGGCCGACGCGGTCGAGACCTATGACCTCTTCGACTCGGGCGGCCCGTGGCAGGGCCAGCCGGAGCAATTCAGGCGCCATGCCCTCGCCACACGTCACGCGGCCGAGCGGATCGCCGACCTTGGCCGCCTGCCGGCCGCCGACGAGCTGGCGCTCGCCGCCCTGCTTCACGACGTCGGACGG
Source organism: Solirubrobacterales bacterium (assembly GCA_035637595.1). Lineage (GTDB taxonomy): Bacteria > Actinomycetota > Thermoleophilia > Solirubrobacterales > 70-9 > DASPWW01. The sequence goes on from DASPWW010000054.1 coordinate 11,541, forward strand.
CTCGTGCTGCTCCGCCTCTATCCGGGATACGCGGACCTGCTCGCGTCGGGCAAGACGCTGCAGGAGCGCGTCGTGGCGGAGCGCAAGGAGCTCGGGGTGGACCATGCCCTGGTCGGCGGCGTGCTGGTGCGCCGCTGGAGGCTCGCGCCCGGGATCGGCTCGGCGATCGAGCGCCACCACGCCGACGACGCGGATGGCGCGGCGGCGGCGATCGCGCTCGCCGACCTGATAGCCCATCACAGCCAGGGCGATGTGATCTCGCCCGAACGGCTCACCGAGCTCGGCTCACGATGCGGCCTCGAGGCGGATCGGGTCCGTGGCCTGATCTACGAGTTCCCGTACGTCCGCGGGCAGCGACGGCGCTCCTCGGAGCCCTGCCCGCTGTCCGGCCGCGAGCTCGACGCGCTGCGCGGGCTGGCCGACGGAAAGGTCTACAAGGAGATCGCCGAGGAGCTCTCGCTCTCGGCCAGCACCGTTCGGACCCACCTCCACAACGTCTATCGCAAGATCGGCGCCGTCGATCGCGCCCAGGCCGTGCTGATCGCGCGCGACAGAGGCTGGATCTAGTCAATCAGCGAGCTGCGTAGTCCGATCGCGACCGCATGTGCGCGGTCGCGCGCCTCGAGCCGCGCGAGGATCTGCTTGGTGTGAGTCTTGACGGTCTCACCGCTGAGCCCGAGCTGCCGGGCGACGCGCGCCGTCGAATGCCCGTTCGCGAACAGCTGCAGGATCTCGCGCTGGCGCCTGGTCAGCGCGCGACCGCCTCGCCGCCCGGGCGGCGTCGCCGAGTCGATGAACTCCTCGGCCTCGGCGGCGGCGTCGACAGCGCGGTTCAGCTCGGCGGGGGGCGAGCTGCGCGCCACGTAGGCGGTGGCCCCCGCGGCGATCGCCGCGCGGGCGACGTGGCGCTCGGGGCGGTCGCCGAAGGCGACGATGCCAAGTCCCGGCTGCGCCTTCGCGAGGGCGCGGATCGCCGCGGCGCCGGACAGCGATCCGGGGCCGCTCGCCGGCGGCACCCGCATCGCGACGATCGCGATGTCGAAATCGCCGACGTCCCTCAGGAGCTGGAGGGCGTCGTCCCCATCGCGCGCCTCCTCGATCTCGTAGCGCCCGTCGAGCAGATGGCGAAGCCCCAGCCGGACGATGGGCTGGCCGTCGATCACCAGGCAGCGCGTGTCGGTCAGGTCTCCTCCCCGTCCAGCACCGATCGGAATCGCTGATCGTAGCGGAGCAGCAGCGAGGCGAGAACGATCCCGATCAGGTCGATCCCGACGTCGAGCGGCCTGCCGTCGCGTCCCTCAACGAACGTCTGATGATATTCGTCGGTGATCCCGTAGATCAGCGCGATCAGCCCCGCGAGCGCCAGTGCCGAGGTGCCGGGCAGCAGGGGCCGCAGGGTCCAGAACCACAGCAGCGTCAACGCGGCGTAGATGACGACGTGCAGGAGCTTGCGCAGGATGTCATCGGCGAGGCCGAGCCCGGAATCGAGGTCGGGCTGAGCGGACAGCCAGAAGATCAGCGCCATCAGGGCGAGGGGCGCCGGGGAGCGGCGGAGTGTGGTTGCGATAGAAAGGATCGCCAGATGATCTCGGTCACGTCGAAATCGCGCTACGCGGTGCTCGCGCTGGCCGAGCTCGCGCGCTCCGGGGATGCGCCGGTCCCGATCGCGGCGATCGCGGAGCGCCGTGCGATGCCCGTCCAGTTCCTCGAGCAGCTGTTCTCGACGCTGCGTCGCGCCGGGCTGCTCGTAAGCCACCGCGGCGTCAAGGGCGGATACACCCTGGCGCGCTCGCCCGAGGAGATCACCGTGCTCGAGGTCGTGCAGGCGCTCGACGGCAAGGTGGGGGAGGAGGGCAAGGAGGCCGGCGGGATCTGGGCCGAGGGAGTCGACGCCCTGCGCGACGTCTTCTCTCGCACCACGATCGCCGACATCGCGGCGCGCGAGGCCGACGAGGCCGGCGGGCGCATGTACCACATCTGATGAGCGAGGCATACCAGGACTCGTTTGGAGGCCGGATCGGACGCATGCGTCACTTGCTGGTCGCGCGCGCCCGCGCCGCCGGCATCCGCGTGGGGCTGGTCGGCTACCGGCCACCGGTTGCTCCCAGCGTCGAGGGTTGGGGTGAGCTCTACGCGTCGGGCTACTACGACTACCTCGGCGGCCTCGGCGAGCTGGCGCGCTACAGCCTGCTCGACGGATACATCCGGCATCTGGGCGGGAGCCCCTCGATCCTCGACCTCGGCTGCGGGTCGGGCATCCTTCGCGAGCGAATCGCCGGTGCTGCGTTCGCACGCTACGTGGGAGTGGATCCGGCCGCCGCCGCGATCGAGACCGCGAAGCGGCTGGAGGACGACCGCACGAGCTTTCGCGTCGGCGATCCCGACGACCTCGACCTCGAGCCCTTCGACATTGTGGTCGCCAACGAGGTCTTCTACGGGGTTGCCGAACCTTCGAAGCTGATCGGTCGAGCTTTCGAGCTGCTGCGCCCCGGCGGCCATCTGCTGAGCTCGAACTTTCGCCATCCCGGCGATCGCGGGCTGCACCGGATGCTCGACGAGCGATTCGAGCTGCTCGACGCCGTCGAGGCGCGCAACCTGACGGGTCCGGGGCGGCGCAAGCGGCGCTGGCGGGTCACGTGCCACCGGCGCCCGGGCGAAGCGGCGCGCTGAGCAGCGCCGGTCAGCGGCGCAGGGTCCAGATCCCGGCGCGGTCGAGCAGCCGCTTCACTGGCCGCTCGGTGCCGAAGCGCGGGCGACCTCCATAGACCACCGGGTACAGGAGCTTGCGGGCAAGGCTGAGGTCGGACCTCGCCCGGTACTCGGAGAGGTCCCCAAAGAGCTTCGGGTGCGCGGCCCTGAGGCTGCGGTAGAGCTGGCGGTGACGCCGGCGGGCAGACTCGTTCACTCGTCCGGAATGGATCCGGTACTGGAACACCGGGATCCCGGCGCCGAGGTGCACGCCCTGGATCTCGCGCTCGGCGAGGGTCATCCACAGGTTCCAGTCCTCATATCCCTGCTGGGTCGGGTCCGCGGCTTGCCACCCATCGATCTGTTCGAGCACGGTGCGTCGGTACAGGGCGGTCCCCGGCATCTCGTTCGTGTAGGCGATCCGGAACGGATCGATGCGGTCGGGGACCGCCCGGATCAGCCGGGTTCGGCGACGGACCTCCTCGTAATCGCCGTAGCAGACGGCGGCGTCCGGATTTGCGTCGAGCTGACCGGCCATCATCGTCAGCGCGCCTGGGTGAACGAGGTCGTCGGCGTCGAGCGGGAACACGTACGGGGCCCGCGTCTCGCCAAGCCCGGTGTTGCGCGCCTCCGCGACACCCAGATTGCGCTCGTGGCGGATTACGGCATGGCCGTCGGAGTCCAGCATCTCGAGCACGCGTTGGGTCTCCGGGTCGGTGGAGCCGTCGTCGACGATCACCACCTCGATCGGCTCCGACGCCTCGATCGACGCCAGCGCCACCGGAAGGAACTCCCCGTCGTTGAAGCACGGGACTATGACCGCCGCCCGAGCTGCCACCCGGACACAATTACCATGCCTGGCCGTCCTGAGCGGATGGGCACCTGTCAGCCGCCTGGGGGATACTGCGCGCGCCGTGTTCGAGCAGGACGTCGAAACGCTGCGCGAGATGTACGAGAGCGACCTCGGCATCTCCCGCTGACCGTGGAGACCGGAGGGCGGCTGCGGATCGGGACCGAGGCCTCGGACGTCGTCGGCAAGACGCCGCTGGTCGCGCTTCGCCACCTCGGAGAGGGCCTCGCCAGCGAGATCGTCGCGAAGCTCGAGTACTTCAACCCGGGCGGCTCGGTCAAGGACAGGATCGGCGTCGCGATGATCGACGCCGCCGAGGCCGAGGGGCTGATCGAGCCCGGCCGCTCGGTGATCGTCGAGCCGACGAGCGGCAACACCGGCATCGCCCTGGCGATGGTCTGCGCGGCGCGCGGCTACCGGCTGGTGCTCACCCTCCCGGAGGGAATGACCCGCGAGCGCTCCGCGCTGCTTCGAATGTACGGCGCCGTGGTCCGCGAGACGCCGTCGATGGGGGGGATGAACGAGGCGGTCGAGCTGGCCCGCAAGATCGTCGAGCAGAGCAAGGACGCCTACATGCCGCAGCAGTTCACCAACCCTGCCAACCCCGACATACACCGCCGCACCACGGCCGAGGAGATCTGGTCGGACCTCGACGGCGAGGTCGACGCGCTGGTATGCGGCGTCGGCACGGGCGGGACGATCACCGGCGTCGGCCAGGTCCTCAAGGAGCGCCGCACCGGCGTGCACGTGGTCGCCGTCGAACCGGCGTCCTCGGCCGTGCTGTCGGGCGGCAAGACCGGTCCGCACAAGATCCAGGGGATCGGCGCGGGCTTCGTGCCCGAGGTGCTCGATCGCTCGGTGGTCGACGAGGTGATGACCGTCGAGGACGAGAGCGCGCTCGACATGGCGCGGCTCACCGCCACGCGGGAGGGCCTGCTCGTCGGGATATCGGCCGGTGCCGCGATCCACGCCGCGCTCGACGTCGGGTCGCGCAGCGAGATGGCCGGCAAGCGGATCGTCGTGATCGTTCCCGACGGGGGCGAGCGGTACATGTCGTTGCCTTTCTTCGCTCCCTGAGACGGTCAGCCGTCTGAGCCGTACCCTGTAGCCCATGTTCGGCCTCGGCACGCTGCGGCGCGTGATCGGCGAGATCGGCTGCGACGTCACGGCGGCGCGCGAGCGCGACCCCGCGGCGCGCAGCGCCGGAACGCTCGAGATCCTGACCAGCTGGGGCGGGGTGCAGGCGATCCTCGCCCACCGCGTGTCCCACGCCATGCACGAGGCGGAGGTCCCGATCCTGCCGATGATGGTCTCGTACGCGAGCCGCGCCGTCACAGGAGTCGAGATCCACCCCGCGGCGAAGATCGGCCGCGACTTCTTCATCGACCACGGCGCGGGCGTGGTGATCGGCGAGACCGCCGAGATCGGTGAGCGGGTGACGCTGTATCAGGGCGTGACGCTCGGCGGGACCGGCTTCGCGCGCGGCAAGCGCCATCCCACCGTCGAGGACAACGTCACGATCGGCTCGGGGGCCAAGCTCCTCGGCCCGATCACGGTCGGCCACGGCGCCAAGGTGGGCGCCAACACGGTTGTGATCGAGAACGTGCCGCCCGACTCGACGGTTGTCGGAAACCCCGGCCACCCGGTGCGCGTCGAGGGGCGCAAGGTCGAGGGTCCGGATACCGACTGGATCCACCTCCCCGACCCCGTCGCCGACGCGATCAAGGAGCTCTCGGAGCGGATCGTCGAGCTCGAGGGCCAGATCGCCGAGCTGTCCGGCGACGAGGCGCCCACACCCGAGGTCCGGGAGCTGCGCCCCAAGCGCGGTCCGTCGTCGGCGGGGGGCTAGGCGTACACTCGTCGCAGCGACTATCCCGGCAGGTTCGCCACCGGGGGTGGAGACGCGCCGGGGACTCCGGGAGGGAGCATGCCCCATCTACGCCTCAAGTGGCCGCGCCACACCACCGTGGTGGCCTATCTGTCCCTGTTCCTGGTCCTGAGCGGCGGTACCGCGCTCGCCTTCAAGCTCAAGGCCAACAGCGTCAAGTCGAAGCACATCGCGCCTGACGCCGTGACCGGTGAGGACGCGAACGAGGCCACCTTCGGCAAGGTGCCCTCGGCGCAGCATTCGGATACGGCCGATACCGCGACGACCGCTAATAGCGCCAGTACGGCCGAAACGGCTAACACGGCCAACTTCGCCAACAGCGTTGGCTCGGTCGGGCCGAACGAGATCCAAAACCCGACCCGCAGCATCAACCTGCCGTTGACGGCGTTCGTAAACCGAAGCGATCAGGCGCCGATCGACTTCACCGCCTCGAACGGCACCGCTCCGGATTTCGTTCAGACGTCCACGAACCTACAGCTCGAATGGGACGATGACGCGGACGGCGCGGGGGGAGATGTGGGGGACACCGACCTCGTGGCAACGACCTTCATGGTCCCGCTGGACTTCGCCTCCGATCCCACGATCGCGCCGCGCATCTCCAAGGACGGTCATTCCGGCGTGCAGGAATTCTTCAGCTGCAGTTCGCATATCGATGAACAGGCTGGAGGCGGTAACGGCCGGGCCACCACCGGCGTCGCGCCTACCACCTATGCATTTCCTGCTGGGAACGCAAGCGGGTATGCGCCCGGTGTTGCGGTGACCCTGTCGTGCAGCGTGGACGGCGGAGTTGGCGGGAACACGTTCGACGACCGAGTGCGGCTACTGAGCATCGAGTTCCGCTACACGGCCACTCAGTAGGGACCGCACCCGTGACTATGCTCGGGGAGTGACCACCGAGGAGGCGTTCGAAGGGCAGGCAGAGGCATCCGCTCCGCTCCGGGTCGGCGCCGACGCCGTCGAGCGCCTGCTCGCCGACCTCAACCCGCCCCAGCGCGAGGCCGTCACCCACGGCGAGGGGCCGCTGCTCGTCCTCGCCGGGGCCGGATCGGGAAAGACGCGGGTGCTGACCTACCGGATCGCCTACCTCGTCGCCACCGGAATGGCCCATCCGGGCGAGATCCTCGCGATCACCTTCACCAACAAGGCCGCCGACGAGATGCGCGAGCGCGTCCAGCGCCTGGTCGGCGGGGTCTCGCGCCTGATGTGGGTGATGACCTTCCACTCGGCCTGCGCGCGCATCCTGCGCCGCGAGGCGGAGCGGCTCGGCTACAAGCGCACGTTCACGATCTACGACGAGGCCGACTCGGTGCGGATGCTCAAGCGCTGCATGGGCGAGCTCGAGGTGGATCCCAAGCGCTTTCCGCCGCGCGCGATCAAGTCCCAGATCTCCGACGCCAAGAACCGCCTCATCGACTCGGTCGAGTACCGCGAGCAGCAGGGCTCGTTCTTCGAGCAGACCGTCGCCGACAGCTACGACCTCTACGAGCGCCGCATGCACGCCGCCAACGCGATGGACTTCGACGACCTGCTCGTCCGGACCGTCAACCTGTTCGAGCTCTTCGAGGACGTGCGCGACCGCTACCAGCGCGCCTTCCGCCACGTCCTCGTCGACGAGTACCAGGACACGAACCGCGCCCAGTACCGGCTGCTCCAGCTGCTGTGCGAGCAGCACCGCAACCTGTTCGTGGTCGGTGACGATTTCCAGAGTGTTTATTCGTTCAGGGGGGCGGACATCCGCAACATCCTCGAGTTCGAGCGCGACTTCTCCGACACCGAGGTGGTCAAGCTTGAGCAGAACTACCGCTCCACGCAGACGGTGCTCTCGGCCGCCAACGCGATCATGGCCAACAACCGCGGGCAGAAGGAGAAGCGGCTGTGGACCGACGTCGGCGAGGGAGTGCCGATCACGATCGCCGAGCTCGAGGACGAGCATGCCGAGGCGCGCTACGTGGCGGGCGAGATCGAGCGCCTGGCCACGGAGGAGGGCGTGGCGCGGACCGAGATCGCGACGTTCTACCGCACGAACGCGCAGAGCCGCGTCCTCGAGGACACCCTCGTGCGCTACGACGTCCCCTATCAGGTGATCGGCGGGACGAAGTTTTACGAGCGCGCCGAGATCAAGGACGCGGTCGCCTATCTCAACGTGCTCGTCAACCCCGACGACGCGATCTCTTTCGCGCGCATCGTCAACTCGCCGCGGCGCGGCATCGGCCAGACCACCCAGGCGCGGCTGCTCTCGCACGCCAACACGTCCGGCGCCAACCCGCTCGAGGTCGCCCAGCGGCCCGAGGACGTGCCGGGCCTCGGTGCGGCCGCGATCAAGGCCGTCTCTCGGTTCGCCGAGACGATCGCGAGCCTGCGCGAGCGCGCGGAGCGCGAGTCGCGCGTCGCCGAGTTGCTCGAGGCGGTGCTCTCGGAGACGGGCTACATCGACGCGCTCGAAGCGGAGCGCACCATCGAGGCCGAGGGCCGAGTCGAGAACCTCCGCGAGCTCGTCGGGGTGGCTGCCGAGTTCGACGCCAACCGCGCCCTCGAGGACGAGTCCGAGATCGCCCCGCTCGACGAGTTCCTGCAGCAGATCTCGCTGTTCACCGACCAGGATGCGATGCGCGCGGATGACGAGCTGGTCACCCTGATGACCCTTCACAACGCGAAGGGCCTCGAGTTCGGGGCCGTGTTCATGATCGGCTGCGAGGAGGGAGTCTTCCCGCACTCGCGCTCCATCGAGGAGGGCAACCTCGAGGAGGAGCGCAGGCTCTGCTACGTCGGCGCGACGCGCGCCAAGCAGCTGCTGTATCTGACCTCGGCGCGGCAGCGCAGCCTCTATGGAGCGCGCGGCTACAACCTGCCGTCGCGCTTCCTGGGCGAGATCCCCGACGAGCTCGCCGAGCGCCAGGTCGCGCAGACGCCGGGGTCGGGCTGGTCGCTGGGCGGCGGTGGCTTCGGCACCGGGGCCGCGACGGTCGCCCCGCGCGCCGCGATCGAGCTCGCGGTCGGCGACGACGTGATCCACGCCAGCTTCGGTGAGGGTGTTGTGACCGCCGTGGAGCCCGGCTCGGTCGTCGTGGTGCGGTTCGCCGGCGACGGCTCCGAGCGCAAGCTGATGGCGGACTACGCGCCGCTGCGCAAGGCGGGCTAGGCGGTGCGCCGGGGAGTTATCCGGTGACGGCGCGGGTCCTCGACGGAAAGGCCGTGGCCGCCGGCGTGCGCCGGCGCGTCGCCGCAGAGGTCGCCGAGCTCGCGCCGCGACTGGGGCGCGAGCCGGGCCTCGCGACGGTGCTGGTGGGCGACGATCCGGCGTCCGAGGTCTACGTTCGCAACAAGCGCCAGGCGTGCGAGGAGGCCGGGATGCGGCCGATCCACCATGACCTCCCCTCCGACGTGCCTCAGGGCCGTCTCCTCGCGCTGGTCGACGAGCTGAACGCCGACACCCAGGTCGACGGGATCCTGGTGCAGCTCCCGCTTCCCGACGCCATCGACCAGGATGCCGTCGTCGACCGCATCGCCGCCGCCAAGGACGTCGACGGCCTCACCGCGGCGAGCGCCGGCCTGCTCGCCCAGGGCAGGCCGCGGCTCGTCCCCTGCACGCCCGCCGGGGTCATGGAGCTGCTGCGTGAGGCCGACGCGACGATCGAGGGCGCCGAGGCCGTGATCGTCGGCCGCTCGATCCTCGTCGGTCGGCCGCTCTCCGCCTTGCTGCTGAACGCCAACGCGTCGGTCACGGTGTGCCATTCGCGCACCCGCGACCTCGCCGGGACCTGCCGCAGGGCGGACCTGCTCGTTGCGGCGGTTGGCAGCCCGAGCCTCGTCAAGGGCGATTGGGTGAAGCCGGGAGCGATCGTGATCGACGTCGGCATCAATCGCACAGGCGAGGGACTGGTCGGTGACGTCGAATTCGAGGCCGCGCGCGAGGTCGCCGCCGCGATCACCCCCGTTCCGGGCGGGGTCGGGCCGATGACGATCGCGATGCTGCTCGCCAACACGGTTGCGGCGGCGCGTGCCCGGGCCGGCTGATTTCACTGGCTGGTCCGCCCCGGCGCAGTGCGTCCGGCCGGGTCTTGGTGTTGAATAGGCGCGCAATCCACTTCCCACGACGGGAGGAGCGACATTGGACATCGGACAAGTTCCCAGGGGCGCGCTTATCGCCGGAATCTCCGGGGTCGCCCTGTTCATCATCATGTTCTTCAGCTGGTTCGGGGCCCCCGAGGCCAACATCGTGACCCCCGCCGGCGGGATCCAGATCGACCTGGGTGAGGTTCCGGGCGCCGACACGACGGCCAACGCGTGGCAGTCGTTCGACTTCATCGACATCGTTCTGCTCGTGACGGTGATCGTCGCCGTCGGGCTGGCGGTCATGAGCGCGATGGGGAGCAGCGTGAACCTCCCGGTCGCCGCCAGCGCGCTGACCGCGGGGCTCGGCATCCTCGCGACGCTGCTGGTCCTCTACCGGATCATCGACCCGCCCTCGGACGCCGATCGCGAGTTCGGGGTCTTCCTGGGGCTGATCGCCTGCGCGGGGATCGCGGTGGGCGGCTGGCTCTCGATGCAGGAGGAGGGCACGTCGTTCGGCGCCCAGGCCGACCGTTTCGGCGGTGGGCCCTCGGACCCGGGGGCGCCGCCACCTCCGCCGGCCGGGGGCACGGGCACTGGCGCCCCGCCGCCGCCCCCGCCTCCGTCGCAGGGACCGTAGGGCTGACGGCCGCGCCCGCCCGGGCGGCGGGCGCGGCCGCCTCCGGTCCCTCAGCGAGATGGATGCAAGCGAGCTGACCCGGGGCAAGCTGATCGCCGCGGCGTGTGGCATCGCGCTGTTCGCGGTCATGTTCTTCAGCTGGTTCGACACCTCGACCGTGGGGGGGACCGATTTCAGCGCTGCCGCCTACGCGGCCGGTGTCGACACGACGATCGACGCCTGGCAGGCGTTCGCGTTCATCGACGTCATCCTGCTGCTGACCGTGCTCGCCGCGGTCGGCGCGGTCGTGCTCAGTCTCGTCAGCCGCTCTCCCGCCCCGGTCGCTCCGGAGGCGGTCGTGTTCGGGCTCGCGGTCCTGTCGTCGCTGCTCGTGCTCTACCGGATCTTCAACCCCGTCCTCGACGGGGGTCGCAAGCTTGGCCTGTTCCTCGGCTTCCTGGCCGCGGCCGGTATCGCCGCGGGCGGCTGGCTCGCGATGCAGGAGACCGCGGCCGCGTCGCGCTCGCGCCGACGACCGGTCGCGCCGCCCCGCTCCTCGCCGTTCTGAGCAGGGGCGATCGGGTGGCCGCGGATCGATCGGCCGAGCCGCAGCGCCGGTCGCTTTTGCTTCCCGCCGTCGCCGGCGTCGCCCTGGTCGCCGCGATGTTCCTGCTGCCGTGGTTCGGGGCGAGTTCGGCGCTGGAGCGCTCCTTCGACGAGGCTCAGCAGATCCAGGATCAGTTCGGCGGGCCCGAGGTCGTGATGCCCGACGTCGAGGACAACGCGTGGCAGGCGTTCGAGTTCTCGCGCTTCGTCCTGCTGGCGGCGGGCCTGTGCGGGATCGCCCTGCCCTTCGTGCGTGGCTCGTCGCTTCCGACGCTGACCAGGTTGAGGTTCGCGGCGCTCACCATGGCGCTGGGGGTCATCGCCGCGGCGCTCGCGCTCTACCACCTGGTCAACCCACCGGGCGACTCGTCGCGCGAGGTAGGCGTCTTCGCCGGACTCGTCGCGAGCGGCGGCGTGGCGCTGGGCGGCTGGGTCGCGCTCGAGCTCGAGGAGCGCCGGGGGCGCGGGTCGGGCGTCAGCCCGCGATCCGCTCCGCCAAGCGGCGCGAGATCCGCGACGAGCACGCGATCACGGTCATCATCGGATTGACGCCGATCGAGGTTGGAAACAGGCTCGCGTCGGCGACGTACAGCGCCTCCGTGCCGTGGATCGAGCCATCGGGGGCGGTTACGCCGGCACCGGGATCCGCCGACATCCGCGCCGTTCCCATCGGGTGGAAGGCCTCGAGCCGCAGCGCCGGGCCGAGCGGGGAGGCAGCCTCGAAGTCGGCGACCTGACCCGGCTTCAGCACCGGCATCCCGCGAACCTGCGAGTAGACCTCCCGGGCGCCCGCGGCGAAGAAGATCTCCGCCGCCCGGGCGATCCCGAACACGAGCTTGCGGGCGTCGTCGCGCTCCAGCCGGTAGGTGACCCGAACCTCGCCGCCGGACGTCAATCCGACCCGGCCCGTGGAGTGGTCGCTGAGGTGGACGCCATTCGAGCCGACCCGGTCGTACGCGAGGATTCGCTCCTGGTGCTCGCGACCGGTGCCGGGCAGCCACTGGGCGCCGAACGCAAGCGGCGTGAACGTGGCCTCCATCAGCAGGCCCATCTCCTCCCACTCGTCGACGTAGTAGCTCTGCATGACCCCGTCCCAGCCGCGCACCTCCTCGTCGAAGCGCGCGCCGATCCAGCACGCCGGGTGGATCCGCAGGTTGCGCCCTATCTGACCCCCATGCACCCCCGAGCGCAGCAGCAGCTCGGGCGTCCCGACCGCTCCCCCGGACAGCACGACCGCGGAGCGCGCCCGAAGCTCGTAGCCCGCGGCGCCGTCGTCAGCGGCGGTCGCGCAGCTGAGGCCGGCCGCGCGACCGTTCTCGAAGCGCACGGCGCGCGCCGCGACGCCGGCGCGCACCCGGGCGCCGGCCGCCACGGCGCGCGGCAGGTACGAGACGTGCATCGCACGCTTGGCGTCGAGCCGGCAGCCCGCCGGGCAGGAGCTGCACCCGACGCACCTGCCGGCGTTGCGCGAGATCGGCCCACCGCTCGCCCCCAGCGCGGCGGCGCCCTCCATGACGAGCTGTCCGTTGCGGCCCATGCGCTCCGTATCCACCGGCGTGACCCGGAGCATCTCCTCGGCCTCGGCGTAGTCGGCATCGAGCTCGGTCGCCCATTCGACGCCGAAGTCCTCGCGCCATCCCTGCAGCGTTGATTGGGGGGCGCGGAAGCACGTACCCGAGTTGATCACGGTGGTGCCGCCCACAGCGCGTCCGATCGGCACCGGGATCGAGGGCTTGCCCTGCGCCACGGTGAGCCCGCCGTCGCGGTACAGGGTCGTCAGCGCCTCGAGCGGGTCGGAGGGATAGGTGCGCCGGTCGAGATAGGGGCCGGCCTCGAGCACCACCACGTCGAGGCCCGCCTCGGCGAGGATCGTCGCCGCGACCGCCCCTCCCGCGCCCGATCCGATGATCGCGACGTCGCACTCCTCGCCCTCTTCAGGCGGCTCCAGGTCGCCCAGTGGCGATGGTCCGGGATCCGGGGCGGGAGGCTCGCCCTCGGCGACCTCGCAGCGCATCGAGTACCCGATCGCGTCGCGCACGCGCGGGTGACGTCCGTAGCCCATCCCCGCGAGCACCTTCATGAACAGCAGCAGGTCCTGGAAGCGCGAGAACCGCGACCCGTCCATCTCGCGCAGGAACTGCTCGCGCGCCTCGAGGCTGGCGCGGCTGAACCTCCACGGAAACGGCAGCCACTCGAAGACCCGCAGCGCGAGTCGAATCTGGCGGATCGCGCTCGGCGGCAGGGCCTCGAGGTAGCGGACCAGCGGCTCGACCACCGGCACCTCGCGCTCGGCCGCGGGGAGCGCCCCGACGCCGGGCGCCATCGCCTCGGCGAACGCGCGCAGCGTGCGCAGCTCGGCGGCGCCCAGCCCCGGGGCGCGCCTTCAGGAGGGGGCGGCCGGCTCCCCGATCCTTCCCGCCAGCGACCACAGCAGCAGCGAGAGTCCGGCGAGATACCCGTCGACGAGGAAGTTGAGCAGGTAGATGAAGACGTCCTGGTCGAAGAGGTAGAAGCCCAGCGCGCCGAGCGACGAGGCCGTCTTGCCCGCGGCGAGCACGAGCAGCAGGGGGCGGAAGCGCACGGCGTCGAGCGACACGACGAGGGCGATCCCGGCGATCACCACCATGAAGGCGAACCCGAGCGCGAGCCAGAACTGCTCGGTGGTCTCCGGCGCCCGGGTGAAGTCCCCGATGTCGTCCCCGAGGTCGGAGATCACGTCGAGCACGCCGTCGGGCGCAGCGATGAACAGCGTGCCGACGACGGCGAAGCTCACCGCAAGCAGGCGCAGGTTGAAGACCACGAACCGCTCTGCCCGCTCCCCTCTCACGGCGGGTGATCCTACCCACCTCGCCTCCTAGAATCGAGCTGTGATCGATCGCGAGCAGGTCCTGCACGTCGCGCGGCTCGCGCGGCTCGAGCTCAGCGACCCGGAAGTCGAGCGGATGGCCACCGAGCTGTCGACGATCCTCGAGCACGTCGAGCGGATCTCCGAGCTCGACCTCGAAGGCGTCGAGCCGACCTCGCACGTGGTCGCGCTCGAGAACGTCCTGCGCCCCGACGAGCCACGGTCCAGCTGGCCGCGCGAGCGCGTCCTGGAGGCCGCGCCGGATCGATCCGAAGGCGCGTTTCGCGTTCCCTCGCCGCAGGCCCACGCGTGAGCGACGTGCTCGAGCTGACGGCGGCCGAGGCGCTGGAGCGCATCCGCGGGCGAGACCTCTCCGCGGAGGAGTGCTTCGAAGCCTGGGCAGCCGCGGCGGCGGGAGACGAGCTCAACGCGTACCTGTGGCGCGCGGGAGGCGCGAGCGACGACTCCACTGGCGACGGCAATGGCGATGGCGATCGGGCTGGAGTCCCGCTCGCCGTCAAGGACATCTTCTGCACGGAGGGAATCGAGACCACGGCCGGCTCGCGGATCCTCGAGGGCTACCGGCCCCCGTTCACCGCGACCGCGGTACAGAACCTCACCGAGGCCGGCCTAAGGGTGCTCGGCAAGACCAACATGGACGAGTTCGCGATGGGCTCCTCGAACGAGAACTCGGGCTATGGCCCCGTGCTCAACCCGTGGGACCGCGAGCGCGTCCCCGGCGGATCGTCGGGCGGCTCTGCGGCGGCTGTCGCCGGCGGGCTCGCGCCCTGGGCGATCGGCACCGACACGGGAGGGTCGATCCGCCAGCCCGCGGCCCTGTGCGGGATCGTCGGCCTCAAGCCGACCTACGGCGCGATCTCGCGCTACGGGATGATCGCCTTCGCCTCCTCGCTGGATCAGTGCGGCCCGCTGACCCGCGACGTGACCGACGCGGCGCTGCTGCTGCGGATGCTGCTCGGTCCCACACCGGGGCCTGACCCCTGCGACTCGACGTCGGTCGGGATCGAGGGCGGCGTCGAGCTTCCGAGCCGTGAGGACCTCGGCGGGCTGCGCTTCGGGGTCCCGCGCGAGCTCTCTTCGGAGGCGGAGGGAATCGAGCCGGGGGTATCGGAGGTCTTCGAGCGCACCGTGAAGCTGATCGAGGAGCTCGGGGGTGCGGTCGAAGAGACGGAGCTGCCCCACGCGGAGCACGGGATCTCGGCCTACTACGTGATCGCGCCGGCCGAGGCGTCGGCCAACCTCGCGCGCTTCGACGGCGTCCGCTACGGGCTGCGCGAGGACGATGAGAACCTCACCGCGATGTACGAGCGCACGCGATCCGCCGGGTTCGGAGCCGAGGTCAAGCGACGGATCATGCTCGGCACCTACGCGCTCTCGGCCGGGTACTACGAGGCCTACTACGGGCAGGCCCAGCGCGTGCGCACCAAGATCGTCGAGGACTTCGGGCGCGCGTTCGAGCGCTTCGACTTCGTCGTCACGCCGACTTCCCCGACCGTGGCCTTCAAGCTCGGCGAGCGAGTCGACGATCCGCTCGCCATGTACCTGTCCGACTACTGCACGGTGCCGATGTCGTTGGCGGGCATCCCGGCGATCTCGATCCCCGCCGGGCTCGCCCAGCCCGCGTCCGGCGGACCGGAGCTGCCGGTCGGCTTTCAGATCGCCGGCCCCGCGTTCACCGAGAACGCGATGCTCGACGCGGCCTACGCCTTGGAGCGCGCGATCGGCTTCGACGCTGCGCCGCCCACGGTGGCGGGATGACCGCCCGGCTCACCGACGAGGAGTGCCGCGTGGCCGCCCAGGAAGCTCTGGACGCGCTTCCGCCCGAGATGGCGGAGCAGCTCGGCGACGTCGCGGTGATCGTCGAGGAATCGCACCCGGACGGGATCATGGGCATCTACGACCCGGTAGGCGGGGTGCAGCGGATCGTGATCTTCCGCGACGCCAATCCGAACGCCGACGAGGTGCGCCGCACGGTCCTGCACGAAGTCGGCCACTACTTCGGGATGGGCGAGGAGCAGCTCGCCGAGCTGGGCTACGGATGAGCGTGCCGGGCGACAGATGGGAGGCCGTGATCGGGCTCGAGATCCACGTCCAGCTCTCGACGCGGACGAAGATGTTCTGCGGCTGCGAGCTGTCGTTCGGCGACGAGCCCAACGTCCACACCTGCCCGGTATGCCTCGGCCATCCCGGAACGCTTCCGGTCGCAAACGAGCAGGCGATCCGATACGCGCTGATGATCGCGGCGGCGCTCGACTGCGAGGTAGCGCCCCGCTCGATCTTTCACCGCAAGAACTACTTCTATCCCGACCTGCCGAAGGGCTACCAGATCAGCCAGTACGACATCCCGCTGGCGCGCGGCGGGCGGCTCGGCGACGTCCGCATCCACCGGGTCCATCTCGAGGAGGACGCCGCGAAGCTGATCCACGTCGGAGAGTCGGGCCGCATCCACGGCTCGGGCGAGTCGCTGGTCGACTTCAACCGCGGCGGAACGCCGCTGGTCGAGATCGTCACCGAGCCCGACCTGCGAAGCGCCGCCGAGGCCCGTCACTGGGCGCAGCTGCTGCGCACCACGATGCGGCAGATCGCCGTCTCCGACGTCAACATGGAGCAGGGGAGCCTGCGGGTCGACGCCAACGTCTCGGTGCGCGCGCCGGGGAGCGACGAGCTGGGCACCAAGGCCGAGCTCAAGAACATGAACAGCTTCCGCTTCCTCGAACGCGGAATCGAGGCCGAGCTCGAGCGGCAGGCCTCCCTGCTCGACGCCGGCGAGCCGGTCGTCCAGGAGACGCTTCACTTCGACCCCAGGACCGGGGCGCTGACCCCGCTGCGCTCGAAGGAGTACGCGCACGACTACCGCTACTTCCCGGAGCCAGACCTGGTCCCGCTCGCGCCGAGCGAGGAGATGCTGCGCGAGGCGCGCGAGGCGCTCCCCGAGTTGCCGGAAGCGCGGGAGGCGCGTTACCGCGACGAGCTCGGGTTGCCCGCGGCGGTTGCGACGCAGCTCGCGTCGGACGGCGAGCTCAGCGTCTACTTCGAGCGCGCCGTGGCCGCCTCCGATGGGGCCGAGCCGAAGACGATCGCGAACTGGGTTACCGGCGAGTTGGCTGCGCGGGTTCGCGAGGCCGGCGAGGAGGACGTGGCGACGTCGAAGGTCGAGCCCGAGGCGCTCGCCGCGCTCGTCGCGATGGTCGAGGCGCGGAAGGTCACCCACGGCGCGGCGCGCGAGGTGCTCGGCGAGCTCGTAGCCTCGGGTGGCGATCCGGCCGAGATCGTCGAGCGCAAGGGGCTGGGCGCCGTCTCTGACTCCGGCGAGCTCGAGGCCTGGGTAGACGCCGCAATCGAGGCCAACCCCGAGGCCGCCGAGCAGGTGCGAGGGGGTAACCCGAAGGCGATCGGGCCGATCGTCGGCGCCGCGATGCGCGAGGCGCGGGGGCGCGCGGACGGGGGAGAGGTCACGAAGCTGATCCGCGAGAAGCTGGGCGCCCAGTAGTCGTGCCCGGCACCTCGGCGGGTGCCCCCAGATAGTGCGCTCGGACACTTTGTAACATCTTGTTACAAAGTGCAATACTCAGGACGTGGCCTGGAACGTCGTGATCGCCGGTGGTGGGTTCGGGGGCGCTCACGCGGCGCGCGAGCTCGAGCGGGTCATGCCGCGCCAGTCGGCGCGCCTCGTGCTCGTCAACGACGTCAACTTCCTGCTCTACACGCCGTTCCTTCCCGAGGCCGCCGCGGGGACGCTCGAGCCGCGTCACGTCGTCACCCCGCTGCGCGACATGCTGCGCCGCACCTACCTGCGGCTCGGCGCCGTGACCGCGCACGATCCCGCCGCGCGCACGGTCGAGATCACCAGCCACGAGGGGGAGGCCGACGAACTGCGATATGACCAGCTCGTCCTCGCGCTCGGCTCGGTCTCGCGCCTGCTGCCGGTTCCGGGGCTCGACGAGCACGGGGTCGGGTTCAAGAGCCTCGCCGACGCGATCTGGCTGCGCAATCACGTGATCGAGACGCTCGAGGCCGCCAACGCCAGCGAGGATCCCGAGCGCCGCCGCGAGCACCTCACCTACGTCTTCGTCGGTGGCGGCTACGCCGGGCTCGAGGCGCTGGCCGAGCTACAGGACTTCGCGGTGGACGCGATCGAGCGCTACCCCCGAGCCCGCCTTCAGGGCATGAACTGGATCCTGATCGAGGCCGGGGATCGCGTCCTCCCCGAGACCGACGCCGACCTCGCCGACTACGCGATGCGCGAGCTGCGCGGACGCGGGATAGAGGTGCGGCTCGGGACCCGGATCGAGGAGGTGACCGAATCGCGCGTCCGGCTCTCGACCGGTGAGTCCCTGCCCGCACGAACGCTGGTCTGGACGACCGGGGTGGTCGCTCACCCGAGCCTGCGCGAGCTGAACGTCCCGCTCGACGAGCGCGGCCGAGTCCCGGTCGACGAGATGCTGCGGGTGCGCGGCCTAGACGGCGTCTGGGCCGTGGGCGACTCGGCCGCGGCCCCCGACCCGACCGGTGGCGTGTGCCCGATGACCGCCCAGCACGCGATCCGCCAGGGAAGAACCGTGGGACGCAACGTCGCCGCGGCGCTCGGGGTGGGCAAGCCGCGCCCGTTCGCGTACCGCAACAAGGGCTCGTTCGTGAACCTCGGCCGCCACAAGGCGGTCGCCAAGGCGGGGCGGCTGAAGTTCCGCGGCTTTCCCGCCTGGTGGATGGCGCGCACCTACCACGTGAGCCAGATCCCGGGCACGGCGCGCAAGCTCCGGGCGATCGCCGACTGGACCGTCGGGCTCCCGTTCAGCCGCGACGTCGCCGAGGTCGGCTCGATCGGCCATCCGCGCCCGCTGCGCGCCAAGGAGTACGAGCGCGGCGGCACCCACCGGCCCGTCGGCTAGCTCGACGCTCCCGAGCGCGACAATGTGGGCATGCCGCTGCTGATCATCCTGTTCTGCTTCGGGCTCGCCACGGCGATCATCGGCAGGGCGAAGGGGAGCTCCTTCTTCATCTGGTTCCTGGTCGGGTTCTGCCTGCCGTTCCTTGGCCTGATCGCGGTGATCCTCTACCGGGTCGAGAAGGACGAGCCCGAGCGGCGCTGCCCGCGCTGCGGGGCCGTCCACAAGCTCTACGTCCAGGTGTGCCGCGTGTGCGGCGAGGACCTCTACCTGCCGGACCCGAGCGAGGTGCGCCAACCGGGTCGCCAGCAGGTCGGCTAGCGCAGCCGGCCGATCACGCGCCGCCGATCCAGTGCGGCGAAGATTCGCTCCCGTTACCCTGAACCCATGCGCGCCGCCGACGCACTTTGCGAGGCCCTCAAGGACGAGGGCGTCAAGCACGTCTTCGGGATCCCCGGCGGCGCCAACCTGCCCACGTACGACGCGCTGTACGACGCCGACATAACCCACATCCAGGTGCGCCACGAGCAGTGCGGGGGCCACGCGGCCGAGGGCTACGCCAAGGCGTCCGGGCGCGTCGGCGTCGCGCTCGCGACCTCGGGCCCCGGGGCGACCAACATGGTCACCGCGATCGCCGACGCGATCATGGACTCCGTTCCGACCGTCTTCATCACCGGTCAGGTGCGCACGGAGCTGATCGGCACCGACGGCTTCCAGGAGGCAGACGTCACCGGGATCACGCTCCCGATCGTCAAGCACTCCTTCATGGTCACCGACCCGCGCCACATCCCGGAGTACATCCACGAGGCGTTCCACATCGCCTCGACGGGGCGGCCCGGGCCGGTGCTCGTCGACGTCCCCCAGGACCTGTCGCGCGCCGACATCGAGTACGAGCCCTCGACCGGCACGCCCCACCTGCCCGGCTACCAGCCGACCACCGAGGGCAACATCAAGCAGGTCCGCCTCGCGGCCAAGGCGCTCGCCAACGCCCAGCGGCCGGTGGTCTACTCCGGCGGCGGGGTCGTGAACGCCAATGCCTCCGAGGAGCTGCGCGAGCTGTGCCTGTCGGACAAGCTCCCCATCACCTCCACGGTCATGGGTCTCGGTGCGTTCCCGGCGCCCCACGAGCAGTGGCTCGGAATGCTCGGCATGCACGGCACGCGGGCCGCGAACTACGCGATGGACGCCGCCGACCTGATCGTCGCGATCGGGGCGCGCTTCGACGACCGCATCACGGGGAAGCTGTCGGAGTTCGCACCGCGCGCCAAGTTCATCCACATCGACGTCGATCCAGCCGAGATCTCGAAGAACGTCCCCGCCCACATCCCGATTGTCGGCGACGCCAAGGACATCCTTCCGAAGCTGACCCGCGAGTATCGCGCCCTGCGGCCCGACGGCGAACGACTCGACGAATGGTGGAAGCAGATCCGCGAGTGGCAGGAGAAGTACCCGCTGCGCTACGACGACAGCACCGACTCCGAGATCAAGCCGCAGCGCATGATGCAGGCGATGTACGAGGCCACCGAGGGCAACGCGATCATCACATCCGACGTCGGCCAGCACCAGATGTGGGCCGCCCAGTACTACGACTTTCCCGAGCCGCGCCGCTGGATCAACTCAGGCGGGCTGGGCACGATGGGGTTCGGGCTTCCGGCGGCGATCGGCGCCAAGGTGGCGTGCCCCGACGACACGGTCGTCTGCCTCGCCGGGGACGGCAGCCTGGTGATGGTCTGCCAGGAGTTCGCGACCGCGGCGGTCCACGACATCCCGGTCAAGGTCTTTCTGATGAACAACGGCTATATGGGCATGGTCCGCCAGTGGCAGGAGCTGTTCTGGGATCGCCGCTACAGCTCCGTCGAGCTGGGGCCGAGCCCCGACTGGGTCAAGCTCGCCGAGGCGTTCGGCTGGACGGCGATGCGCGCGACCGACAAGAACGAGCTCGGCGACCAGATGAAGACCGCGCTCGAGACCGACGGGCCCGTGCTCGTCGACGTGCACGTCACCAAGGAGGAGAACTGCTACCCGATGATCCCGGCCGGCGCCGCCGCGCGGGACATGGTGGGCTGAGCGCGGGCTGATGGAAGCCGGCACCCCTGACCTGATCAAGCTCGAGGACCTCGAGGTCCCGAGCGGGCTCACGGGCCGCAAGCACATCCTGTCGCTGCAGGTTGAGAACAAGGCGGGCGTCCTCGCCCGGATCGCGGGGCTGTTCGGCCGCCGCGGGTTCAACATCGACACGCTCACCGTGGGGCCGACCGAGGACCCCAACATCTCGCGGATCACGTTGACCGTGGACGGGGCGCTTCACCCCATCGATCAGGTCACCAAGCAGCTCCACAAGCTCGTCAACGTGATCAAGATCCGCGACATGGAGCCCGAGCAGACGATCGCTCGGGAGATGGCGCTGTTCCGGGTCTCGGCGTCGGTCGAGAGCCGCGGCGAGATCATGCAGTTCGCGGAGATCTTCCGGGGTCGGATCATCGACGTGTCGCGGCGCACGCTGACGATCGAGGTCACGGGCACCGCCGACAAGATCGAGGCCTTCGAGCGCATGGTCCGCCCCCACGGCCTCGTCGAGATGGCGCGGACAGGCGAGGTCGCGATCACGCGATCTCGGCCGGAGTCCTGAGCAAGCCACCAGCGTTCGGGTCCCGCGGCGGGCCGTCTTCGTCGCACGGTACGGTCGGCGACATGGTCAGCGATCGGGAGGTCCGGCGCGCAGCGAAGATCCTGGCCGAGCAGGCGCGATCGCCGGCGAAGGTCATCCTGTTCGGCTCATACGCCCGCGGCGAAGAGGGCCCTCGCAGCGACCTCGACTTCCTGGTCGTCGAGGAGCGGGTCGAGGACACAGTTCAGGAAGCCGCCCGGCTCCGCCGGGCCCTTCCCCCGCTGGGAGTGCCGGTCGACATCCTGACCGTCAGCGCGGCGGAGGCGGAGCGTCGCCGCCGATGGCCTGGGAGCGTGGTGAAGCTCGCGTTCCGTGAGGGGAAGATCCTTGCCGAGTCCTGAGCGGGAGGCCGCCGAGGCGCTGCTGGGCGCCGCGGCCGACGACGAGGCGGCCGCCCGGGAGCTTCTCGACAACCGCCGCGTCGGGGACGCGATCGTCGGCTTTCATGCTCAGCAGGCGGTCGAGAAATGCCTCAAGGCGGTTCTGGCCAGCCGCGGGATCGACTATCCGTTCACCTACGATCTCTCCCGGCTGCTCGACGAGGTGGGTCGCGAGGCCCTGCCCCGAGGCGCTGCCGATCGAAGAGGCGGAGGAGCTGGCCCCATGGGCCACCGAGCTCCGCTACGGAACAGTCCCGCAAAGCACCCTGGACCGTGGAGCGGCGCTTCGGGTCGCGCAGGCCTTTCGAGAGTGGGCGAGGCAGGAGGTCGAGGCGACGCCATCCGGTGAGTGAGCGTCAGCCGAAGGGCCCCTCAACCGCCCGCAGGGTCATCTAGATCCCTGTCATCGTGCGGTCGGCTGGGGCAAGAAGGAAGCGCAGCTACACTGGGTGCCTGACGCCAGGTCGAAGCACGGCGAAGGTAGGCGGGTAACGGCGAAGGTAGGCCGGCATTTGAAGCGAGCAGGGCGGGTAACGTGCGTGGGCGCTCTCGTGGTCGCGGCGGCGATGCTCGGTGCCGCGGGTGCCGCCGCGGCTATCCGGTACGCGTCACCGACGGGTCACGGAGCACAGCCCTGCGCCGACATCAACGACCCATGCGACATCGGCACCGCGATCCAGGGAGGCGGGATCGGCGGCGTCCAGAACGGCGACACCGTGCTGCTCCTTCCGGGGACGTATCTCGTGCCCGACGCCAGCCCGGTTTCGGTCGGCAACGCAATCACTGTCGGAGCGGCGGGTCCGACGCGGCCGACCGTCACCAACAGCGGGGCCGGAGTCTTCCTCGTCAGCAACGGCGGAGCCACCCTTCAGGACCTCGACATCGTCGCGACGAACCTTCCCTCGGGCCTGAGTGGCGCACAGAGCAGGGCGCTCGACCTACTCAGCGGCTCAACCGGCGAGCGACTGTACGTCGCCGGTAGCGGCGCCTCGACGCCGATCGCGGTGCAGCTTCGCGACGGAGCGACCCTGCGCGACAGCGTCGCGTGGTCGGCCGGCACGGCCGGCGTGGGCGTGATCACGGGCGGCACCGGTGGACAGCTCCGGAACGTCACCTCCGTAGGCCCGTCCGACGGAGACGGCGTCTTCGTCAGCGGCACCTTCGGACCCGGTCAGACCGCCGTCCTGCGCAATGTCATCGCGACCGCCGGCACGGACGTCCGCGTCACGAACGGCGCCAGCGGCACGGTCACCCTGGTCGCAGACCACTCCAACTACGACGCGCTCGTGTCGGCCGGGGACCCTGACACGACCCAGCAGACCGCGATCCAGATAGCGCCCCCGGTTTTCGTGGACGCGCCCACCGGAAACTTCCACCAGGCCTCGACCTCCCCGACGATCGACGCCGGCAGTGAAGACTCGCTCGAGCCGGGGCTCGGAACGCTCGACCTCGACGGTGACCCGCGGGTCTTTGGGGCGGCGCCCGACATCGGCGCGGACGAGTTCGTCCCCGCCTCCGAGCCCGGGCCTTCCGGACCCGAGGCGGACACCACGCCGCCCGACACCACGATCACCGGCCATCCGAAGGACAAGACGAAGAAGAAGACCGCCAGCTTCGAGTTCACCTCGAGCGAGCCCGGGTCGACCTTCGAATGCAAGCTCGACGACGGCTCCTTCGAGCCCTGCAGTTCGCCGAAGGAGTACAAGGTCAAGAAGGGCAAGCACACGTTCGCGGTCCGGGCGAAGGACGGCGCCGGCAACCTCGATCCGACGCCCGCCACCGACTCCTGGAAGGTCAAGAAGAGGCGCAAGAAGTAACCTCGCTCGGGTGACGGTCGACGTCCAGGCCCGCCTGCTGGAGGCGTTCGAGGAACTGGTGGAGGAGGCGGGCCGGCGCCGCGAGCGGACCCTGGTCAGCGCTACTGCCCCGATCGGCGACTGCGATCCGAGCGCGATCGCCTTCGCGTCGCGGAGGGCCGACGACCGCTGGTTCTGCTGGGAGCAGCCCGATCGCGACGGGTTCGCGCTGGCGGGGGTCGGCTGCGCTCATACCGTGGTCTCCCGAGGACCGGTCCGTTTCGAGGAGGTCGTGGCGGACTGCGCCGAGGTCGCCCGCGTCCGGCTCGCCGACGAGCCGGAGGACGCGCCGGCGGGCGCCGGCCCCGTGTGGGTCGGCGGTTTTGCCTTTTCCCCGCAGGGGGGAGTCGAGCCGCACTGGTCCTCGCTTCCGCCCGCGCTGATGTTCCTGCCGGAGCTCGCCATGCTGCGGGTCGGCGACGACGCCTTCCTGACGGCCGCCGCGGTGGTTGCGCCGGGTGCGGATCCGGAGGATGCGATAGCAAGCGTTCGGAAGCGGCTCGCATCGCTGCGCGGATCGAAGCTTCCGCTCCTCGATCCGCACCTCACCGCAGACACACATGTGCGAAGCCTCCGCTCCCCTGGCGAGTTCGAGCGCTCGGTCGAGCGCGCCGTGGAGCGGATCGCGGCCGGCGAGCTTGAGAAGGTCGTGCTCGCGCGTGAGATCCTCGTCGAGGCGCCGTCGGCGTACGACCCGGCCGCCGTTCACGGCGCCCTGCGCGAGCTGTTCCCGTCCTGCTTCTGTTTCTCCGTCGGAACGCCCGAGGCGGCGTTCATCGGCGCGAGCCCCGAGCTGCTGGTACGCCGCCGCGGGGCGGTCGCGGCGACCGTCGCGCTCGCCGGGTCGACGCGGCGCAGCGCCGATCCCGCCGTCGACGACCACCTCGGCGAGCAGCTCCTTCACAGCGACAAGGACCGCTCGGAGCATGAGATCGTCGCCCGCAGGATCGAGCGGACGCTACGCCGGCACGCCGTCTGGGTCGAGTCGGCGCCAGAGCCGACCGTGATCAAGGTCGCCAACATCCAGCATCTCGCAACGCCGATTCACGCCCAGCTTTCCGAACCGCGCTCGGCCCTGGAGCTGGCCGGACTGCTCCACCCGACGCCGGCGGTCGGGGGCGAGCCGCGCGACGCCGCCATCGCGGCGATCCCCGAGCTCGAGGGCATCGACCGCGGCTGGTACGCGGGTGCGATCGGCTGGATGGACGCGGCCGAGGACGGCGAGCTCTGCGTCGGGGTGCGTACGGCGCTGCTCCGCGACCGAACGGCTCACCTGTACGCCGGCAACGGGATCGTGGGCGCGTCCGACCCGGCCGCGGAGCTGGCCGAGACCGAGATCAAGCTCGACGCCCTGCTGCCGCTGCTCGCGGGCTAAGCAGCGCGTCGAGAATCAGCGCCGGGGCGCGCGGGACGCGCTACGGTGGCCGAGCCGATGCTGCATTGGCGGTCACAGTGAGGGAGATCCGATGGGGGTCCGCGGCGGCGATCGCGCTGCTCGCCCTGCTTGCCGTCGCGCCGCCCGCGCTTGCGGTGCAGCGCTTCGCCTCGCCCACGGGTCTCGCGTCCGGACTCTGCACGACGCCCGCTACGGCTTGCAATCTCCAGCGAGCCGTGGAGGACGTGACGGCCGACGGCGACGAGGTGATCGTCGGACCCGGCACCTACGTCGAAAGCGACCCGGTCGCGGTGAGCAACATCATCGACGTGCACGGGGCCGCCGGTCAGCCTCGCCCGGTGATCGTCACGAGCGCATCCTCGGGTGTGTTCGCGAGCAATCTCTTTGCGCGGGTGGCCGACCTCGAGATCCAGCACTCGGCGGCTTCGGGCCTCGGGCTCTTTGTGGGCGGTGGCGTCGCCGAGCGGATCGTCGTGAAATCAACGGGAGACTTCTCGAAAGCGTGCGTTCCCCTGGACGGGGGGGTCATCCGCGACAGCGTGTGCTGGGACACCGGCGCATCCGGGGCCGGGGCTGCGCTCGACGTCGTCGGCGGCAGCAGCACGGGGAAGCTGCGCAATGTGACGGCCGTGGCGACCGGCGCGTCGTCCGTCGGCGTCCGCGCCTCGTCAACAGGGGCGTTCTCGTCGATCGTGGACGCCGCCAATGTGGTCGCCGACGGCGCCCTGGCCGACGTCGCCGTGAGCACCACTGTGGCCGGTGGCAGCGCCACGCTGGCGCTCACGAACTCCAACTACGCGACCGAGAGCCAAACCGGCCCGGGCACCGAGAGCGCCACCGACCCCGGCTCGGGTGCCAACCAGACGTCCCCTCCGTCGTTCGCGAACGCCGTAGCGGGGGACTTCCACCAGGTAGCCGGCTCGCCGACAATCGATGCCGGGACGCCGGGCGCGAGCTCGCTCGGCGCGCTAGATGTCGATGGGGATCCGCGCCTCGTCGACGCGGCGCCTGACATCGGTGCCGACGAGTTCGTGCCGGTCCCGCCAGGAGCCGACACGGATCCGCCCGAGACGACGATCGTCAAGGGGCCGAAGAGCAAGACCAAGAAGCGTAAGGCGAAGTTCGAGTTCGCCGCCGACGAGCCGGGCTCGACGTTCCAGTGCAAGCTCGACAAGGGCGACTTCGAGCCCTGTGACCCGGCGGAGACCTTCAAGGTCAAGCGCAAGAAGCACACGCTCGAGGTCCGGGCGATCGACGCGGCGGGCAACGTCGATCCGACGCCGGCGACGGACTCCTGGAAGGTCAAGAAGAAGTAGCGCCCGCTCCCCGTGGCGGCCCGCTCAGAACTGCGGGAAGCCGAAGTTGTCGAAGAACCACAGCGCGCTGGTCAGCCAGATCACGACCAGCGACGTGAAGACCGCGCCCCCGATCACGGGTAGCGTCAGCGACGGCAGCCCTGAGACGCGCAGGCTCAGCATCTTCGTCGTGAACGCGCCGTAGAAGAAGCAGCCCGCGAGCGAGTGGACCAGGACCCGCGTGGTCGTGTCCTGGAAGCCGAGCGCCCAGAGGCAGTGGTAGACGACGGGGAGGGAGATCAGGAAGGCGAGCGTTCCCGAGATCCGGTGTGCCCAATGCACGCGGGGCAAGGCCTCGCCCGAGCCGAGGCGCCCGAAGATCCGCAGCGCCGTGGCGAGCTGAAAGACGGCGAGCGCGACGACGATCGTCGCCAGCCAAACCTTCATGTTGAGCGTCGCGCTGAAGAACAGCCCGTCGCCGAGGATTGAGGTATAGGCTGGATCGTGCGACCTTCCGTAGACCCCCAGCGCGAGCGAGACCGCGGCGCCGGCCAGCGCGACGCCGATCAGCTTGGTCGGAGCTCCGGGCTTGGGGGCCGCCTCCACGTGCGCCGCGAACTATCCCAGCAGGCGCGGCAGCTAATCGCCGACGATGTCCACCGCAGTGCCGTCGTGCCACGGGCGCAGGCGCTCGGAGTCTGCGAACGGTGGAGTGCCGGTGGTCGCGACCTCGTCGACGTAGGCGCGCATCGCGCGCCGCGCCCCCGGCCGCGAGGCGGTCGACAAAAACCACTTGCGCTCGAGCGCCAGGCCGTCCGGCAGCGGCAGGCGTGATCCCTCGAGGACGTCGCGCTTGAGGCCCTCGATCGACTCGGGGGCGCGGCGGGCCAGTCGCGCGGCGGTGGCGGTCGCCTCGGTGAGCAGCTCGTTCGAGGGGAAGACGGCGTTGACGAGGCCGATCTCCAGCGCTCGCTCGGGGGAGACTGCGTTCCCCTCGAGCATGATCTCGAGCGCGCGCCCCGCCCCGACGACCCGGGTGAGCCGCTGGGTTCCGCCGCCTCCCGGCGGGAAGCCGACGAGAACCTCCGGCTGTCCGATGCCCGGCGACTCGGCCGCCATGTAGCGCAGGTCGCAGGCGAGTGAGAGCTCGCAGCCCCCGCCCATTGCGGGGCCGTTGATCGCGGCGACGAACACCTTGTCCATCCTGTTCCAGCGCAGGAACATGTCGTGGAACGCGCGGAGCTCGAGCACGCCCTTGGCCGGTGAGCGCCCGACGACGGCGCGTCCCGCCGGGACCCGGGAGAGGCCGCCGACCGCGCGCAGCGTAGCCCCGGCGACCGCCGGCGCGACCTCCATGTCCATCGACTCGGAGCCGGCGAGGATCTCCCCGACGTCGTAGTGCGTGATGAACAGACCGTCGCGTGCGCCCGTGATCACCACGGATCCGATCGAGCGATCGCCCTCGAGCGATCGGGTGAGCTCTTCGAGCTCGCCGACGACCTCCCGGTTGAGGAAGTTGTGCGGGGGGTTGTCGAACCGCACGATCATCACGCGACCGTCGCGTTCGGTGCGCAGGGTGGACGGCATCAGGACTCCTTCCGGTGGCTGGTGGACCAGCCGACCCTAGCTGGCCGAGCCCGCGGCGGCTCGCTGGGCCGCCTCGTGCTGGAGGCGGCGCTTGTGGCTGTCGCGCCGCACCGCCGTCACGGTCGCGATCACGGCGCCGATCACGAGTCCCCCGAAGAGCGATCCGAGCGCCGCCCCGATCCCGCCCAGCAGCTCGAGCAGCCCGAGCGTCTCCCCGATCGCGAGCGGGATCCGGCGCGACGGTTGGGCCCGGTCGGTGCAGCTGACCCGATACTGGCCGGCCTCGGTCGCCTCGAAGTCGAACAGGGCCTCGTAGCGATCGGTGTTTCGTTCCAGGGTCCAGTCGAATGCATCGCCGACCTCGATCGGCCCGCCGCCGACCCGCGCGACGGAGCAGGCGATTCGCGCACCCGGCGCGGATCTCACCGGGCCGGCCGCGTCTCGCGTCTGGCGGTAGATCGTCCGCTCGGAGCCGGACTCCAGTTCGATCGTCGTGTCGCCCGGGGTGTTGAGCGGCGTCAGGGGGCCGGTGAGGGTCTCGAACAGCGATCCGATCAGCCCCGTGAACACGGCGATCGACACCGCGACGCCCGCGACGGCGATCGCGCCGGCAACCCAGTACCAGAAGCGACGCGGGCGAAGCACACCGGGGTCGACGTACGGCGCCAGCGAAGGGGCCGGTGGAGGGGGCGGCTGCGCCGCAAAGCCCGGCGGCGGGGGCGGCGGCGGAGGGGGAGGAGGGGGCTCGACGCTCACGGGCGCTCGGACAAACTTGCCAGCGCGGCGGCGGCGCTGTCGGCGAGGCGACGGTGCAGGGCGACGTTGTCGGCGCGGTCCACCTCGACCTCGAGGATGACCGGCGTTTCGGTCTCCTTTCCGAGGTCGGCGAGCGACTCGATCCGCTCGTGGCGCAGATCGTGCAGCGCCGCGATGCGCCCGATATCGAGCCCGCTCGGGGTGCCGAGCAAGGCTTCGAACTCGTCGCGGTCCACCGCCTCGGCCTGGGGGAGGAACTCGAATATGCCCCCGCCGCCGTTGTTGAGAACCACGATCCTGACCCGGGCCTCGACGTCGCGCAGCGCGGCGAGCCCGTTCATGTCGTGAAACAAGCCCAGGTCACCGACGAGCACCCATGTGGGCTTGGCGCTCGCCGCCGCCGCGCCGGCAGCGGACGAGATCAAGCCGTCGATCCCGTTGGCGCCCCGGTTACATAGGAACCTGACGCGCGCCGGGCCGGCCGGGAGGAAGCTCTCCTGGTCGCGGATCGGCATGCTCGACGCGGTGTAGACGAGGTCGCCGTCGGAGTAGATGCCGCCGAGCGCGGCGTGGACACCCGGCTCGGTCGGCCGATCGAGCTGCGCGAGCTCGGCTTCGATCGCCGTTGACACGGCGGCGTCGGCGCCGAGCCAGGCGTCGATCCACGCGCGCCCGTCCGCAGTTGGGCCGTCGAGCCGCGCCGCCAGCCCACCGGCCAGCCGCGCGGGATCGGCGCGCACGACCGACTCGGCGCGCAGCGAGGGCTCGTTCCAGCCGAAGTCGGGATCGACGACCACCTGGCGCAACTCGTCGAGCGACTCGAGCCACTGGCGCAGCGGCTTCGACGTGGGCATGTCGCCGAAGCGCACGATCAGCTTCGGCTCGAGCTCGCCGGGGCGCGCCCGCGCCACCGCATCGTAATGCGACACAACGAGCTCGCGGTCGTGTTCGCCGAGCCTGAGCTGCGACGTCGGCTCGGCGAGGATGGGATAGCCGGCGGCGCGCGCGAGGCCCGCGACCGGCGCCGCCAGCGCCGGGTCGCCCTGACGCCCCGCCACCACCAAACCCCTGGGGGCGCCGGCGATGCGCTCCGCCAGCTCGTCGGCGAGAGCGTCGTCCGGCGACGGGGCGGCCGGGGCGACCGCGCTCAGCGGCCTGTCCCGGCGGCCCTCGAGCGCGAGCTTCGAGGTGGCGACCACGTCGCCCTCCACCGGCACCGGGGCGAGCGGATCCCGCCACGCGAGGTTGAGGTGGACGGGGCCCGGGCGCGGCTCGCCTCGCGCCGCCGCGTAGGCGCGGCAGGCGACAGAGCGGAAGTGCAGCAGCCCGGAGTCGTCGGCCTCGTGGGTCCCGACCTCGCAGAACCAGCGCACCGCCGAGCCATAGAGGTAGAGCTGGTCGATGGTCTGGCCGGCGCCGATCCCGCGCAGCTCGGGGGGCCGGTCGGCGGTCAGCGCGAGCAGCGGCACCGCCGCCTCGTCGGCCTCGACCACGGCCGGATGCAGGTTCGCCGCCGCCGAGCCGGAGGTGCACAGCACCACCGCCGGGCGCCCCTCGGCCTGGGCGGCACCGAGCGCGAAGAAGCCCGCGGAGCGCTCGTCGACGAGCACGCGAGCCTCGATCGCGGGCTGGCGCCACAGCGCCAGCGCCAGCGGGGTGGAGCGCGACCCTGGCGAGATCGCCGCGCGGCGGACGCCGCAGCGCGCCAGCTCCTCGACCATCGCCGACGCCAGCGCCGTGTTGCGGTTGGTCGGATCCACCTCGCCAAACGCTACCCGGGCGCTCGCCGATCCGACTGCACCTTCACAGCCTGTGACGCGCGAGCGCCAGCTCGTCGATCTCGACGCCCAGCCCGGGCTCGTCGGGGAGGCGCAGCTCGCCCCCCGCCAGCTCGGGGCCGCGCGCGGCGATCGTCGCCCCGAGCAGCCGCCCCGTCGCGAGCCCGTGCGCGAGACCGGCGCCCCCGCTCGGCAGCAGTTGCGCCAGGTGGGCGGCAGCGGCGATCCCGACGGGGCCGTCGAGCGCGCTGGACAGGTAAACGGGTATCTCGCTCGCAACCTCCAGCCCGGCCGCGATCCCCCCCGACTTGGCGATCTTGATCGTGGCGAGGTCGCATGCGCCGAGCTCGATCGCCCGGCGGGCATCGTCGGCGTCGACGACGCTCTCGTCCGCCGCGATCGGGACGCGGACGCGGCGCCGCACCGTGGCCAGCCCATCGAGGTCCGCGGCGGGCTGCTCGGCCAGCTCGAGATCGTGGCGGCTCATCGCATCGAGGCGCTCGACGGCCTCCGCGGAAGACCACGCCCCGTTGGCGTCGACCCGGATGCGCGGGCCCGGCCCGACCCTCTCGCGTGCCGTCGCGACCTGCTCGAGGTCGCCGGGCGTCCCGACCTTGAGCTTCAGAGTTCCGAATCCGTCCGCGACCCAGCGTTCCGCGGCCGCCGCCACGTCGGCCGGAGATCCCGCGACGAGCGTCGCGTTGCAAGGCACCGGCAGAGCCCCGACCGCGCCGAGCAAGCGCCACACCGGCTGTCCTTCGATCCTGCCGACGAGATCGTGCAGGGCGAGATCCACCGCGGCAAGAGCCTGCGCGGACACCCCGAGCTCCCGGACCGCCGCGATCAGCCCCGCCAGGCTCCCGACGGTGACCTTCGCGCCCTCGAGGAGCGGCGCGCAGCGGTCGCGAAGCTCGGCGTCTATCTCGGTCAGCCCGGGCCCACCGCGGAGCGCCAGCGGTGCGGCCTCTCCAAGGCCGGTGGGGCCGCCGGCCGTCCTCAGGCGCACGAGCAGGAGCTCGCGGCGCTCGAGCCGGCCGCGCGCCGTGACGTACGGCTCGCGGAAGGGGAGCGCGTAAGGGACCGTCTCCAGGGATTCGATCCGCATCAGGCAAGCGCCACCAGCAGCCCACCCGCGAGCAGCACGCTGAACGCGGCGAGCAGCATGCCGGTCGCGGCGAGCGCGGCGTTGAGGCTGGGCCCGTCGCTGCGCGTGCGCACGGCGCCGAGCGGGCGGCCGGCGAGCACCGCCGACAGGAGCGCCAGCGTCCCCCAGCCCGGCCCCCCCGTGGCCGGCAGGCCAACCAGCAGGGAGACATACGCCCCGGCCACGAGAGCGGAATAGAGGCCACGGGTGCGCTCCCTGCCGAGGCGCACCGCGAGCGTGCGCTTGCCGACCCGCCGGTCGGTGTCGATGTCGCGCAGGTTGTTGACGACCAGGATCGCCGTGGCGAGCATCCCCACCGGGATCGAGAGCGCGAACGGCAGCCAGTCGAGGCGCTCGAGCTGGACGAAATAGGAGCCGTTGACCGCGACGAGGCCGAAGAACAGGAAGACGAACAGCTCGCCGAGGCCGGCGTAGCCATAGGGTCGAGGCCCCCCGGTGTAGAGCACGCCGGCGAGGATCGAGGCCGCGCCCACGGCGAGAATCACCGGGCCCGCGACGACGGCGAGGTAGGAACCGGCGGCGACCGCTACCGCGAACGCGATCCAGGTCGCCATCAGCACCCGGCGCGGCGTCACCAGGCCCGCGGCGGTCACCCGCACCGGGCCGAGGCGGTCAACGGAATCGGCGCCGCGCTTGGCGTCGGAGTAGTCGTTGGCGAGGTTGGTGCCGATCTGGATGAACACGCTGCCGACCAGCGCCGCGGCGAACGCGCCCGGTCGGAAGTCTCGCGTCGCCTCGACGGCCGCGGCCGTGCCGACGAGCACCGGCGCCACGGCGGCGGGCAGCGTCCGCGGACGCGCCGCCATCAGCCAGATCCGAAGCCCGCTCAAGGACGCCGGGGGAACTTCGTGAAGTCGGGCCGCCGCTTCTCGACGTAGGCGTTGCGGCCCTCCTGGCCCTCCTCGGTCATGTAGAAGAGCAGGTTCGCGTCGTGGGCGAGCTGCTGCAGGCCGGTGAGCCCGTCCTCGACGGCGTTGAAGCTCGCCTTGAGCAGGCGCAGGGCGAGCGGCGACATGGCCAGCATCTCGCGGCACCAGCGGACCGTCTCGCGCTCGAGCTGGTCGAGCGGCACGACGGCGTTGACAAGGCCCATGGCATGGGCCTCCTCGGCGTCGTAGAGCCGCGCCAGGAACCACACCTCCTTGGCGCGCTTGGCGCCAATCTGGCGCGCCAGCAGCCCGGCGCCGAAGCCGCCGTCGAAGCTCCCCACCCGGGGGCCGGTCTGGCCGAACCGTGCGTTGTCGGCCGCGATCGTCAGGTCGCACACGAGGTGCAGGATGTGGCCGCCTCCGACCGCATAGCCGGCGACCATCGCGACGACCGGCTTGGGAAGGCGGCGGATCTGGACGTGGAGGTCGCCGACGTCGAGTCGCCCGATTCCCTTCCGGGCGACCTCGTCGTCGCCGATGTAGCCATCGGCGCCGCGGATCCGCTGGTCGCCGCCCGAGCAGAACGCCTCCGTGCCGGTTCCCGTGAAGATGACCGCTCCGACCTCCGTGTCGTCGCGGGCGCGGGTGAAGGCGTCTCGCAGCTCGGCGATCGTCTGGGGGCGAAAAGCGTTACGGACCTCGGGCCGGTCGATCGCGATCCGGGCGATCCCGTCGCCCTCGGCCTTCTCGTAGGCGATGTCGCCGTACTCGCCGGCGGCGCGCCACTCGACCGGCGCGTAGAGCTCCTCGGTTGGCGGGGCGTCCTTGTGCGGTGTGGGCATGCGTCGCTCGGACCGGCCGGGAGCCACGAACCGCCGCGGCTCGGCAAGAATGCGCAGCAACGATAGCCAGCCGGGAGCCCGCGCAACTTGATCCTCGACAACTGGCTCGCCCAACGCGCCGAGACCTGTCCCGACCGCACCGCGGTGATCGCCGACGGGCTCGAGATCTCCTACGCCGAGCTGGAGGCGGAGGCGACCGCGGCGGCGCGACGGCTCGCGGCGCGCGGGGTGCGCCGCGAAGCGACCGTGGTGCTCGAGCTGCCCGCCGGGGCCGAGTACGTCGTTCTGCTGCACGGTTTGATGAAGCTCGGCGCGACCGCGATCCCGCTCAATCCGGCCCTGGCGGCGCCCGAGCGCGAGGCTGAGCTGGGCCGGGCCGTTCCGGTGCTCATCCTCTCCGAGCCCGGCCAGCTCACCGCGACGGAGGCCGACCTGCCGCTGCTCGGCGAGCACGACCTCGACGCACTGCACTGCCGCATCCTGACCAGCGGCACGTCGGGCGGGGTGCGCTCGATCGCGCTCACCTACGGCAACCACCTGTGGAGCGCCGTCGGGTCCGCGTTCAACCTCGGCGTCGATCCGGACGACCGCTGGCTGTGCTGCCTGCCGCTCTATCACGTGGGTGGGCTCTCGATCGTCATGCGGTCGGTGATCTACGGGACGGGGGCGATCGTCCACGACGGCTTCGA
This sequence comes from Solirubrobacterales bacterium, assembly GCA_035637595.1. Lineage (GTDB taxonomy): Bacteria > Actinomycetota > Thermoleophilia > Solirubrobacterales > 70-9 > DASPWW01. Next base: position 45,275 of record DASPWW010000054.1, read on the forward strand.
CGTCGACGCGATCGCCGCGTCGCTGGACGCCGACGGCGTCACCCTGCTGTCGCTCGTGTCGACCGGGCTGGTGCGCCTGCTCGAGGCCGGCGTCGACCTTTCGGGCCCGCGCGCGATCCTGGTCGGCGGGGGCCCGGTGCCGGTCGAGGTGATGGAGGAGGCGACGGGGCGCGACGCGACGGTGGTCCAGACCTACGGGCTCACCGAGGCCGCCTCGCAGGTGACGACGCTGGCGCCGCAGGAGGCGGTTCGCAAGCTCGGGTCGGCGGGGCGCCCCCTGCTGACTACCCACCTGCGCATCCAGGACGGCGAGATCCTCGTCCAGGGGCCGACGGTGGCGCCCGGGTGCGCCGACGAGGACGGCTGGCTTCACACCGGCGACATCGGGCGGATCGACGACGAAGGCTTCCTCTACGTCGAGGACAGGCTCGGCGATGTGATCGTGACGGGCGGCGAGAACGTCGCTCCGGCGGAGATCGAGGAGGTCCTGCTGCGCCACCCGTCGGTCGCTGACGCGGCCGCGGTCGGGCGGGCCGATCCCGAGTGGCAGGAGGCGGTGGCGGCGGTGGTGGTGCTGCGCGAGGGCGCGCGCGCTTCCGAGGACGAGCTGCGCAGCCACTGCGCCTCCCAGCTCGCCGGGTTCAAGGTCCCTAAGCGCTTCGAGTTCGTCGGCGAGCTTCCGCGCACCGCGTCGGGCAAGCTGCTTCGCAGGGAGCTTCGCTAGGCTCGCGAGCCGGTGGCCGAGCGTGACGACATCTTCTACGACGACGACGCCGATCTCACCCTGCTGCATGGGAGGACGATCGCGATCCTCGGCTACGGCTCCCAGGGTCACGCCCACGCGCTCAACCTCAAGGACTCGGGTGCCGACGTGGTCGTCGGGCTGCGGCCCGACTCGGCGAGCCGCGCCGACGCTGAGGGCGAGGGGCTCGAGGTGGTGGACGTCGCCGAGGCCGCGAGCCGCGGCGACATCGTGATGATCCTGCTGCCCGACGAGCGCCAGGCCGACGTCTGGAAGGCCGAGATCGCGGACGGGATCGCGCCCGGGAACCTGCTGATGTTCGCGCACGGCTTCTCGATCCACTTCGGCCAGATCGAGCCGCCTGAGAGGGTCGACGTCGGGATGGTCGCCCCGAAGGGGCCCGGCCACCTGGTGCGCCGGCAGTTCAGCGAGGGCCGCGGAGTCCCCTGCCTGATGTCGGTCCATCGCGATCCGACGGGAAACGGGCGCGGCCTCGTGCTCGCCTACGCGAAGGGGATCGGCGGGACGCGCGCCGGCGTCATCGAGACGACGTTCAAGGACGAGTGCGAGACCGACCTCTTCGGCGAGCAGTCGGTGCTCTGCGGCGGTGCGACGGAGCTCGTGCGGGCGGGCTTCGAGACGCTGGTCGAGGCGGGCTACGACCCGCGGCTCGCGTACTTCGAGTGCATGCACGAGCTCAAGCTGATCGTCGACCTGATGTACGAGCAGGGGATCGTGGGGATGCGCGACTCGATCTCGAACACCGCCGAGTACGGCGACATGACGCGGGGGCCGAGGGTCATCGGTCCCGAGGTCCGCGAGGCGATGCAGAAGATCCTCGCCGACATCCAGTCGGGCGAGTTCGCAAAGGAATGGATCGCCGAGAACCGCGCCGGGGCGGAGAACTTCCAGCGCATGCGCGACGAGGCGGCACGCCACCAGATCGAGGACGTCGGCGGCGAGCTGCGCGCGATGATGCCCTGGACCCAGGGCAAGTAGCAGCGTCAGCGCATCCGTCGCCGTCGCCGCGTGCGGCGATCCCGATCAGGGATGGCGCCTTTCTGTCGCTGTAGGCCTGATAAGGCGCCATTCGGATCGGCGAAGGCGCTATTCGACGTGGCGCTGTCCCCCTGTTAGGCAGGGGGCGGCCCGGGGGGCGGGGGTTCCTGCGTTCCCTGCGGCTGGGCTTGGGCGGGCTGGGCCTGAGCGGGCTGGGCTTGGGCCGGTTGGGCGACGCCGGGCGCAACACCGGGCGTCAGCGCCACCGGCTGGACCTCACCGTTGACGAGTCGGTTCGTCGCCGACTGGATCTGTCCCGCGACGATCAGGGCAAGGATCGGCGAGACGGGGAGGATCCAGGCGAAGAACGACAGGATGATCGTCCACAGGGCGAGATCGCGCGAGACCGCGTCCGGGGCCCCCCGCAGCCGGTACTGGAAGTTGATGCGGTCGACGAGCCGCAGCCAGAAGATGAACTGCCAGTAGAGGTTGAAGAACGGGA
>DASPWW010000055.1:0-15108 GCA_035637595.1 Solirubrobacterales bacterium
GACGGTCAAGGCGTTGCGCAAGGACGTGACGGCGAAGCTCTACGGCGGCGACGTGACGCGCAAGCGCAAGCTGCTCGAAAAGCAGAAGAAGGGCAAGAAGCGCATGAAGCAGGTCGGCCGCGTCGAGGTCCCCCAGGAAGCCTTCCTCTCGGTGCTCGAGATCGATGAGTGAGCGCGAGCGAAATCGAGGGGCCGTCGCGGCGGCGTTCGAGGCCTTTCAGCACGGAGACGTCGAGGCGGTGAACGCCGGCCTGGACCCGGAGATCGAGGTGGTGATCTCCGATCGGCTCGCCAACTCGGGTACGTGGAGCGGAATCGAGGGGTTCTGGGAGAGCGTCTCGAGCTGGCTCGAGGCGTGGGACGAGTACCGGATCGACGTGGAGTCGATCGAGACTCCCGACGACGAGCACGTCGTCGTCGAGGCCCGACAGACGGCAACCGGGCGCTCGAGCGGGGTCCCCGTCGAGCTGACCACCTACTTCGTCTTCTGGGTCGACGACGGGATCTCGAAGCGATACGAGCTTCACGCCTCGCGCGAGGATGCGATCGCGGCGATCGCGCGACACTAAACTGCGCGGCTTCGAATGGCGCTCAACACGGAGCTGATCGGCAAGACATGGCCGGCCGCCGAGTACGAGGTCGGCCGCGAGAAGATCCGCGAGTACGCCAACGCGGTGGGGGAGACGAACCCGATCCACCACGACCCCGAGGCGGCGCGCGAGGCCGGATTTCGCAACGTCGTCGCCCCGCCGATGTTCTGCGTCGTCTACAGCGCCCCGGCGATGAGCCCCGCGATCCTCGACCCCGAGCTCGCCATCAACCTCGCCGCGATGGTCCACGGCGGCCAGGAGTTCGAGTGGGGCGAGCCGGTGTGCGCCGGCGACGTGATCACCACCACGCCGCGGCTCGCCGACCTCAGCGAGAAGAACGGGATGTCGTTCTACGTCTTCGAGTCGGTGTCGGTCAACCAGGACGGCGACGAGACCGTCAGGGCGACGTGGACGAACATCGTTCGGGTCTGAGGCCGAGGCGCGTGCCTACCTCTGACCGCGTGAAGCTCGCGCGCGACGCCTACGGCGCCTACGAGTCCGGCGACCGTCGCGTCATCGAGGAGCTCCTGACCGACGACTTCACCTTCTACAGCCCTCCCGACCCGGGGATCGACCGCGCGACGTACTTCGAGCGCTGCTGGCCGAACTCCGAGCTGATCGAGTCCTTCGAGTTCAAGCGGCTCGTCGAGACCGGCAATGAGGTCGTCGTGACCTACGAGAGCACGAAGACCGACGGGAAGCGGTTTCGCAACACCGAGGTCCTCACATTCGAAGGCGACAAGATCTGTAGGACGGAGGTCTACTTCGGCTGGGACCTCGAGTGATCGCTCGGCGGCGCTGCGGGGCTACGGCACGCCGGGGCTGAGCGGCAGCTCGGGCTCGAGCGCCGCGAGCGCGGCGGAGTCCGGGGCCGAGGGACCTGCGCGTCCGGGCCCGGTCCAGCTCGTCTTGACCGGCTCGCGCTCGATCAGCTTGCTCCACGTCGCGCCGCCGATCACGCCCGTCGCGACGAGCTCGTGCTCGGCCTGGAACTCGCTCACGGCGCCTTCCATGCCGGCGTCGAACGTGCCGTCGATGTCGACCGCGATCTCGTAGGCGCGCAGCAGCTCCTGGGCGAGCACGACGAGGTCGCCTGCCGCGCCGCGCTTCAGCAACGGATAGGTGATCTTGGCGTCGAAGTCCGGAACCCCTGAGGTCAGCGGCTTCGAGACCTTGCGCCACTCCGGGATGCTGGTGTGCTGCCACGACCACCAGCTAACGCCGTCGGCGCCGTACTCGTTCGCGAACTGGCGGAAGCGGATCAGGTCCTTCTTCGGCGGATCGTCGTAGGTCTGGCCGAGCGGGTCGATCGGCGCGTCGTAGGGGCGGTTGAAGCGGAAGGTGTGCGAGTAGCCGCTCTTCACCGAGGTCCCGATCGTGTGCCAGTAGAGCTGCGGCAGGTTGTACTGCGCCGCGCCGGGGGCGAGGAAGACCGAGTACGGGAACGAGGGGTGATAGTCGACGAAGGGAAAGCTCGTCAGCGCGACCGGGTAGTCGGGCCCGACGAGCGTGCGCAGCTCGTCGATGTAGCGCTCGGCCGAGGTGTAGCGGCCCTCGTAATTTGACTCGGCGTCGATCACGAGGCAGTCGGCGCCGTTGGCGACGGCCGCGGCGCCACGCTGCGCCTCGACGACGGGGGACGCCCCATAGACGAACTGCCACGCGCAGACCTCGAGCCCGTGGGCCTGGAGCTGGTCGACCAGCGGGGCTGAGAACTGCTCCCAGTAGTCGTTGCCGTCAGCGCTCTTTATGTACACGGTGTCGATGTGGTACTTCGCCGCCCGCGCGGCGATCGCGTCGGCCGTCCCGCCGGCCGCGGTGACGTACCAGATCCACATCCCGTTGCCCTCGACGGGGTTCGCCTTCGCCGCCGCCGAGCCTGGGGCGAGCGCGAGCAGCACGATGGCGCCGGCCACGACGAGGCCGGCCAGCCGGGCACCCAGCTTGCAACGCGCAAACACCGCTCGTCCTTCGTATACCGAGCGGGCGCGCGCAGTTGCGCTATGAGCAGGGAATTTAGGCTTCATCGCCCGGCTGAGGGACACTGGAAATAGAATTCGGCCCGATGGCCGAGTTCTCCTCCGGCGACAGCCTCCCCGAGCTTCGGGTCACGCCCGACAAGTACCTCCCGCATCGCTACGCGGGCGCTTCGGGCGACTTCAACCCGATCCACATCGACAAGGAGTTCGCCCAGGCGGTCGGCCTTCCCGGCACGATCCTCCACGGCCTCTACACGATGGCCCAGGTGGCGCGCGCTCACACCGACGCGGCGGGCGGCGACCCTCGCGCGCTCAAGCGCCTCTCGGTGCAGTTCCGCGGCATGGGCATGCCCGAGCAGGAGGTCGTCGTCAGCGCGACGGTCAAGGAGGCCGGCGACGGGCGCGTCGTCACAGACACCGTCGCCGCGCAGGGCGAGAATCAGATCATCCGCAACGCCGAGGCCGAGCTCGTGGTCGGCTGAGGCGTCAGGTTCCGCAACCCGCCAACCTAGAATCGGAGCCATGCTTTCCGAGCGCCAGCAGCGCATCCTGCAACTGGTCGTCGACTCGTACCTGCGTGACGGGCGGCCGGTCGGCTCGCGCGCGGTCGCCGGGCAGGACGAGATCGAATGGAGTCCCTCGACGGTGCGCGGCGAGCTTTCTGCGCTCGAGGGGGAGGGCTTTCTCACCCATCCCCACACCTCCGCGGGCCGGGTCCCGACGGACTCCGGCTACCGCTTCTACGCCGACGCCCTGCTCGCCTCTGGCGGGCGCCTGCCGGCGAAGCGCGGCGCGCGGCTCGAGCTCACGCGGATGCGGCGCGAGGTCGACGAGGCGATGCGCGACACGACCTCGGCGCTATCGCAGATCACCGATCTGCTCGCGCTCGTCACGGCGCCCCCGCCCTCGTCGGCGCGCATCCACCGGGTCGAGGTGCTGCTGCTTCAGCCGCGCGTCGCGATGGTCGTCGTCATCGCCTCGAACGGCGCGGTCGCAAAGCGCGTCTTCACCTTTCTGCGTCCCCTCGACCCGGGCCTGATCGAGTGGGCGTCGAGCTATCTCAACGAACGCCTCGGCGGGCTCGGCCTCGGGGCGAGGATGATCACCGACCGCCTCGCCGATCCAGAGCTGGGCGAGTCGGAGCGGGGGTTCCTGGCCGAGATCGGCGGCGCCTTCACGGATCTCGAGCAGCGCGTCGAGGACACCCTCTACGTCGACGGCGCGGCGCGGCTTCTCTCCGAGCAGCACGTCGAGGACCTGCCCCAGATCGACGCCCTGATGAAGGCGTTGGAGCGGCGCGCGAGCCTGCTGCGCATGCTGCGCTCGGCGCTCGACGAGCGTTCGGTCTTCCTGTGGATCGGAGACGAGAACCCCGAGCCCGCGCTTCGCTCGGTCAGCGTGGTCGGCGCCAACTACGGTCTCGGCTATCGCAACCTCGGTGCGGTGGGCGTGGTCGGACCGCTGCGCATGGACTACGCGACCGCGATCGCCTCGGTGCGCGAGGCCGCGGGCCAGCTCTCGCGCTTCTTCGAAACCGTCTACGAGCGGTAGGCGGCATGCCGCGCGACTACTACGAGGTCCTCGGGGTGGACCGCGGCGCCTCGGCGGGCGAGATCAAGAAAACCTTTCGCAAGCTGGCGCGCGAGCTGCATCCCGACGTCAACACCGAGGACCCCGAGGCGGAGGAGCGCTTCAAGGAGGCGGCGGAGGCCTATGAGGTGCTCTCCGACCCGGAGCGGCGCCGCGTCTACGACGCCTTTGGCCACGAAGGGCTGCGGACCGGGGGATGGAGCCCGCGCTCGGCCGGGGTCGGCGGATTCGAGGACATCTTCGAGGCCTTCTTCGGTCGCGGCGACCCCCTGTTCGGGGAGCTGTTCGGCTTCCAGCGCGCCGGCCCGGCGGCCGGCGGCGACGTCGCGGCCGCGGTCGAGATCTCCATCGAAGAGGTCGTCAGCGGCACTTCGCGCGAGCTGAGCTTCGACGCCGTGTCCATCTGCGAGCGCTGCCGCGGCAACGGCGCCGAGCCGGGGACGCCGATCCGCACCTGCGACGAGTGCGGGGGGTCGGGGCAGATGCGCCGCGTGCGCCGCACCGCCTTCGGACAACTCGTCCAGACGGGCGTGTGCTCGAGCTGCGGCGGCGACGGGCGCGTCCCCGAGCAGCCGTGCGAGCAGTGCGGGGGCCGGGGCAGGACCGCCGGCACGCGCACGTGGGACGTCGAGATCCCGCCCGGGATCGAGTCCGGCCAGCGGATCCGGCTCGCCGGCGCGGGCCATGCCGGAGAGGCGGGCGCGCGGTCGGGCGATCTCTACGTCCGGGTCACCGTGGCCGAGGACGAGCGCTTCCGCCGCGAGGGCGCCGACCTGGTCAGCGTCGTCGAGGTCCTCGCCACCCAGGCGATGCTCGGCGGCTCGGTCAGCGTGCCGACCCTCGACGGGGATCGCGACGTCGACGTCCCGCCCGGCACGCAGCCCGGCGACCACATCGTGCTGCGCGGGCTCGGGCTCCCCGAGCTGCGGGGCACGTACCGCGGCGACCAGCACGTGTTCTTCAACGTCGTCGTGCCGGGCAACCTGAGCGACGAGCAGCGCGAGCTCGCGGCTCGACTCGACGAGACGGTGGGGCCCGACAATCTGCGCCGCGAGCACGGCGACGGCCTGTTCTCGCGGGTTCGCCGGGCATTCGGATAGGCGTGGCCCACCTGCCGTGATCCGGCTCGCGGTGCGCTGCCGCCCGGAGCTGGCCGAGCAGGTGCTGGCCGAGCTCGTCCAGCTCGCGCCGGGCGGCGTCGAGGAGGAGCGCGGATCCGGCTACGTCGAGTACGCGATATACGGCGCCGAGGGCGAGCTGCCCGCCCTGGGCGAGCTCGAGGCCGCGACCGGGGACGGCTTGATCGAGGTCACCACGAGCGAGGTTCCCGAGGACTGGGCCGACCGCTGGCGCGACTTCCACCGCCCGATCCTGGTCGGCGGCCGACTGTGGGTGCGACCGTCCTGGGAGCCGCCGGTCGAGGACGCGGTCGATGTGGTGATCGATCCCGGACACGCCTTCGGGACGGGCGCCCATCCGACCACGCGCCTGTGCCTCGAGCTGCTGCTCGCGCTCGCCGAGGCCGGCGCTGCGGGCGGCCCGCTCACCGACCTCGGCACTGGCTCTGGGGTCCTGGCGATCGCCGCGGCGAAGCTCGGCTGGGCCCCCGTGCTCGCGTGCGACCACGAGCGCGCCGCGGTGGACGCCGCCCGCGTCAACGCCGCCGCCAACGGCGTGGAGCTCGAGCTGCGGCGCGTCAACCTGCGCTCCGCGCCCCCGCCCGCGGCGCCGACGGTGGTCGCCAACCTCACAGCCCCGGCGCTGACGTCCGTGGCCGAGCGGCTGAGCGCATTGCCCGCGTCACAGCGACCGCACCGCCTCGTCTGCTCGGGTCTGCTCGCCGCCGAGGCGGATCAGATCTCGATGGCGCTCGAAGCCGCGGGGCTGCGGGAGGCGGAGCGGCGGGCTGAAGGCGACTGGACGGCGCTGCTGCTGCGGCGCCCCTGAGCCGCCGCGAGCCCGGGTATCTTCCCGGCCGTGACCGTCGCCTCGATCGAGTTCTACGACGTCGTGGTCTTCGTCCACGTCGCCGCTGTGGTGCTGGCGTTCGGCCCCACCTTCGGATACGCGTTCTTTCAGGGCATCGCGGAACGTTACTTCCCGCGCAGCATCCCCAACGTGATGCGCGCCATGGGCACGGTCGATCGCTATCTCGTACTCCCAGGCCTGCTCGTGATCCTGGCGGGGGGCGTCTACCTGGTCATCGACGGACCGTGGGACTGGGACGACACGTTCGTGAACGTGGGCATGGCCGCGGTCGTCCTCCTGCTGGTATTCCAGTTCGCGTTCTTCCGGCGCATCGAGCGCTCGCTTGCGCAGCTCGCCGAGCGCGACATCGCCGCAGCGGGGACCGGAGACGTGGAGCTCAGCGACGAGTACTGGGCCGCATCGAAGCGATCCGCGATCGGCGGATCGCTCGCCGGGGTCCTGGTCCTGATCGCGATCTTCTTCATGACCGTCAAGCCGTAGCGACGCCGCTGGCGCCATCATCAGTCCGATGACGGCCGAGCGGCGCAAGCTGCCGATCGCGCTCTTCGACTCCGGCGTGGGGGGCCTCACGGTGCTGCACGAGTGCCTCGTCTCGCTGCCCGCCGAGGACTTCGTCTACCTCGGCGACGACGCACGGTTCCCGTACGGGACCAAGCCCGCCGCGGAGCTGCGCGAGTGCGTGGAGCAAAACGTCGCCTTCCTGCTCGACCGCGGCGCCAAGCTGCTCGTCCTCGCCTGCAACTCGGCGACGACCGCGGGCGAGGACGCGGCCCGCGCGATCGCCGCCCGGCACGAGGTCGAGGTCGTGACGGTGATCGAGCCCGAGGCGGAGATCGCAGCCGCGATCAGCGAATCCGGGCAGGTGGGGGTCCTGGCGACGCCGGCCACCGTCGAGGGTGGCGCGTACCTGCGCGCGCTCGCCCGCCAGGGCCGGGAGCTGACCGTCACCCAGGTAGAAGCCCCGGACCTCGCCGCGATCATCCAGCGCGGCTTCCCGTTCTCCGAGGCCGTGGTCGAGAAGGCGCGCTCCTACTGTGCGCCGCTTAAGGAGGCGGACGTCGACACGGTGATCCTCGGTTGCACGCACTACCCGCTCGTCGCTCCGATGCTGCAGCGGATCCTCGGCCGCGACGTGCGCCTTGTGACGGCCGGCCATGCGGTCGCCGCGACCGTCCAGCGGCTGCTGGAGTCGCGCGGGCTCGAGGCCCGCGACGGCGGCGAGGGCGACTACCGCTTCATGTGCACGGGCGACCCGGAGTCGTTCCGCGAGCTCGGCACCCGCTTCCTGCAGATGCCGCTCGGAGAGATCGAGCACGTGGAGGTCAACTGATGGCCCTGATCGCGTTGTTGCCGTGGGGGGCGGTGCTCGGGGCGCTGGCGATCTATCTCGTGATCGTCGCGGCGCTGCTCGTGGCCGGCCGGCGCGAGCACGCCCGCGCGGTCGCCGGATTCATCCCCGACTGCGTGGTGATGGTCAAGCGGCTGATCGCCGACCCCGCGACCCCGCGTCGACAACGGCTTCTGCTGGGCGCGCTGCTCGCCTATCTCGCCTCGCCGCTCGACCTGATCCCGGACTTCATTCCGGTCGCGGGCCAGCTCGACGACGCGGTGATCGTCGCCCTGGCACTCCACGTGGTGCTGCGCAGTCGCGGCGAGGCCGCGATCCGTGCCGCGTGGCCCGGCCCCGAGAGCTCGCTGCGGGTCATCCTCGGGGCGGCTGGCGCGCGCGCCGGGAGACACGACGCCGAGGCTACCCTGTAGCGATGAGCATCCTCGATCGGGTTCAGGCCGACACGCGCGAGGCGATGAAGGCGGGCGACCGCGTCCGCGTCGGGGCGCTGCGCATGCTCGCGAGCTCCCTGCAGCAGGACGCCAAGCTCGGAGACGGCGACGAGATCACCGTGCTTCAGCGCGAACGCAAGAAGCGGCTCGAGGCCGCGGAGGCGTACCGCGACGGGGGGCGCCCCGACGCCGCAGATACCGAGGAGGCCGAGGCGCGCACGATCGAGGCCTATCTGCCCGAGCAGCTATCCGACGACGAGCTCGGCGAGCTGGTCGGGGCCGCGATCGAGGAGTCCGGAGCCGAGAGTCCCAAGGAGATGGGCAAGGTGATGTCCGTCGTCATGCCGAAGGTCGAGGGGCGCGCGGACGGCAAGCGCGTCAGCCAGGCGGTGCGCGAGCGGCTTGGCGCGTAGGCAGCTGACGCTCGACAACTCGGTGGCGGCCGAGCTCGCCGGATCTCAGGACGCGGTGCTCAGGACGCTGGAGGGCCACCTCGGGTGCGACCTGTACCTGCGCGGCAACGTGCTGACGCTCGAGGGCGACGACGGCGAGGTCAGCACGGCGGAGTCGGTCGTCGACGAGCTGGTGGAGCTGATCGAGCGCGGCCACGAGATCGCCCCGGGGACGGTCGAGGCCGTGACCGGGGCACTCGATGCGGACGAGAGCCCCGTCGAGGTGCTCGAGGACGTGATCTGGCGCCACCGCAACGTCAAGATCGCGCCGCGCACGGTCAACCAGAAGCGCTACGTCGACTCGATCCGCGAGCACACGATCTCGTTCGGGATCGGCCCCGCGGGAACCGGCAAGACGTTCCTCGCCGTAGCGATGGCGGTGGCGGCGCTCGACGCCCGCGACGTCAGCCGGGTGATCCTCACCCGGCCCGCGGTCGAGGCGGGAGAGCGTCTCGGCTTCCTGCCCGGCGACATCCAGGCCAAGGTCGATCCCTACCTGCGACCGCTGTTCGACGCGCTCTACGACATGCTCGATCCCGACCGGGTCAACTCCTACTTCGAGAGGGGAGTCATCGAGGTCGCGCCGCTGGCGTTCATGCGGGGTCGAACGCTTAATGACTCGTTCGTGATCCTCGACGAGGCCCAGAACACGAGCCCCGAGCAGATGAAGATGTTCCTGACCCGGCTCGGGTTCGGCTCGCGCATGGTCGTCACCGGCGACATCACGCAGATCGACCTGCCGCGCGACCAGCGCTCCGGGCTCGTCGTCGTCGGAGAGATCCTCTCCGAGGTCCAGGACATCGCCTTCGTGCGCTTCGGCTCAGCCGACGTGGTGCGCCACAAGCTGGTCCAGAGGATCGTCGCGGCGTACGGCGCCTACTCCGAGCGGGACAAGCAAGCGGGTGAGCCCGAGGGCGACGCGGACGGCGATGCGACTTGAGCCTCGACCTCGCCGACGTTCCCGCTGAGCTTCGCCCCGCGGTCGCCTCCGCGCTCGAGCACGCCGGGGTCGAACACGGACACGTCTCGGTCGAGCTCATCGGCCCCGAGAGGATGCGCGAGCTCAACCGCTCGCACCGCGGGGTCGATCGCGCGACTGACGTGCTGGCGTTCCCGGTCGACGGGATCGGCGGTACGCCGGGACCGCGCGAGCTCGGCGACGTCGTGATCTGCCCCGCCGAGGCCGCCGACCTGCGCGAGGCGGCGGTTCACGGCGTGCTGCACCTGTGCGGCTACGACCACGAGGCCGACGACGGCGAGATGCTCGAGCTCCAGCGGCGGGTCCTCGAATCGCTTCAGCGGTGACGCGGTCGGGGATCGTCGGGCTCGCCGGCCGCCCCAATGTCGGCAAGTCGACCCTCATCAACTCGATCGTCGGCGCCAAGGTGGCGATCGTCTCGGACCGTCCGCAGACGACGCGGCGCGCGGCGCGCGGCGTGGCGACCGACTCCGCTGGGCGCTGGCAGATCGTCCTCGTCGACCTGCCGGGCGTGCAGCGGCCGCGCGATGAGCTCACCGGGCGCATGCAGCGCCGTGTCGAGCGCGAGCTCGCCGGTGCGGACGCCGCCCTGTTCGTGCTCGACGGCGAGCAGGGGGTCGGGCCCGGGGATCGCTTCATCGCCCAGGCGCTGCTCGGAGCCCGGGCCGATGTCCCGGTCGTATGCGCGGTCAACAAGTCCGATCGCCTGTCGCCCGGGCAGACCGCCAGGGCCCTCGCGCAGACCGAGGAGGTGGGGGTGGCGGACGAGATCTTCCCGGTGAGCGCCAGGACCGGCAGTGGGGTGGAGGCGATGACCGAGCGACTCGCCGAGCTGCTGCCGGAGGGGCCGCTGCTCTACCCGGCCGGGGAGCGCCGCGACGCCTCACCCGAGCGCCATGTCGCGGAGCTGATCCGCGAGCAGGTGCTGAAGCGCACCCGCGACGAGATCCCCCACGCGGTCGAGGTCATGGTCGACGAGATGACGCCGCGCGATGACGGGCTCGTCGAGGTGCGCGCCCAGATCTGGGCCGAGACCGAGTCGCAGAAGGGCATCCTGATCGGCGGCGGGGGGAGGATGGTGCGCGAGATCGGCACCGCGGCTCGCCGCGAGCTCGAGCGCGAGCTCGACGCGCGCGTCTTTCTAGACCTCAGGGTCACGGTGCGGCGCCACTGGCGCCGCGACGAGGCGCTGCTTGATCGGCTGGGCATCGAATAGTGTCCGCGCCTCTCCGTGAGCGAGGAATGGGACGAATGCGACTGACAGCCGCGATCATCACCGCGTGCGCGGCGCTCGGGGTGGCGGCTTGCGGCGGCGACGAGGAGGTCACGCTGCCGAGCACGACGGCGCCGACCGCGACGGGCGCCACGGGCGCCACGGGCGAGGACGGCGCGACGGGCACCGGCGCGGCGGTCGAGGACGCGTTTGGGGACGCCGGCTTCGGAATCCAGTCCGTGAGCTGCCCCGACGACGTGCCGCTCGAGGAGGGGGACACCTTCGAGTGCGACTTCACGGTCGACTCCGGCGAAGCGGGCACGCTGTCGATCACCGTGGACTCGGCCGACGAGCAGAGCGCGATGCTCAGCTACGAGGGCGAGGCGGGCTCGGAGCCGATCGAGGGCGAGGGGATCGAAGTCGAGAAATAGCCTCGCGCCGCGCGCCGGGGCGCGGCGGGCGGGCGATCGCACCCGGGCGGCTGCTGCCGGCGGGCCGCACGGCGATTCGTACACTCACCCCGTGAGCACTGCAGCGATTCGCTTCGACGAGCACGGCCTCGTGCCGTGCGTGATGCAGGACTGGCGCACGGGCGAGGTGCTGACGCTGGCGTACATGAACGCCGAGGCGCTGGTGCGCACCCGCGAGACGGGCGAGGTCCATTTCTACAGCCGCTCGCGGCGCGCGGTCTGGCACAAGGGCCAGACGTCGGGCAACGTGCAGCGCGTGCGGCAGCTTCGCTTCGACTGCGACGGCGACGCGATCGTCGCCCTGGTCGAGCCCGCCGGGCCGGCGTGCCACACCGGTGAGCGCTCGTGCTTCTACCGCGACCTCGACGGCAACGCCGACACGGCGCCCGACGCCCCGCCGGAACCGGGCGAGCCCACGCCCGCCACGCACGAGGCCCTCGCGACGCTGGAGCGCACGCTGATCGAGCGCGCGCAGAAGCGGCCGCGTGGCTCCTACACGGTGGAATTGCTCGACGATCCCGCACGGATCGAGTCGAAGCTGCGCGAGGAGGCCGACGAGGCGGCCCGGGCCGCGCACTCCGAGTCCGAGGAGCGGCTCGCCGAGGAGGCCGCCGACGTCGTCTACCACCTCAACGTCCTGCTGCTGTCGCGCAGCGTCTCGATGGCCGAGGTGCTGGAGATGCTCAATGGCCGTCGCCGCTAACACCGATCTAAGCCTCGACCCCGACCTCGAGCGCGCGCGCGAGCTGGCGCGCGACGCCAACGTCGTCCCGGTGGCGTACCGGTTCGTGGAGGACACCGAGACCCCGGTCTCCGCCTTCCTCAAGCTGCGCGACGAGGGGCCCGCGTTCCTGCTCGAGTCGGCCGACTACGGCCGGGTCGGCCGCTGGTCGTTCCTCGGCTTCCGGCCGCGCTCGATCCTGCGCTGGTCGGAGGGGAGGCTTTCGGAGTCCCGCGGCGGCGAGGTCGCGGAGCGCGACGCTGCGGATCCCTACGCCGCGGTCGAGGAGTACCTGGCGCGCTACGCGATTGCGGCTATCGACGGCCTGCCGCCGTTCGCCGGCGGCGCCGTGGGCTTCTTCGGCTACGACCTCGTTCGCACTGTCGAGTCCCTCGCGCCGCCCAACCCCGATCCCCTCGGGCTGCCGGACATGGCCTTGATGGTCACCGACGTCCTGGTGGCCTTCGACCACCTGCGCCACGACATCACCGTGCTTGCGAACGCGTTCGTCGAGGAGGACGGCGGGGTGGACGCCGCCTACGCGCGCGCCGCGGCCGAGATCGCGGGCGTGGTCGAGCGGCTTCGGGGCCCCGTTCCGAGCGCCCCGGCCAGGCCCACCGCCGACGGCGTGAGCTTCGAGTCCAACATGACGCGCGAGCAGTTTGAGTCCAACGTGCGGCGGATCATCGAGTACATCCATGCCGGCGATGCCTTCCAGGTCGTCCCCTCGCAGCGCTTCTCCGCTCCCTGTCCCGTGGAGGCGTTCTCGATCTACCGCGGGCTGCGGACGATCAACCCCTCCCCGTACATGTACTTCCTCGACTTCGGCGACTTCGAGATCGCCGGCGCTTCACCGGAGCCGCTGGTCAAGGTCACGGGGCGACGGGTCGAGACCCGCCCGATCGCCGGGACCTACGAGCGGGGAGAGAACGAGGAGGAGGACAGGCGCCGCGCCGAGGAGCTGCTGCGTGACCCCAAGGAGCGCGCCGAGCACGTGATGCTCGTCGACCTGGGGCGCAACGACCTGGGGCGCGTGTGCGAGTACGGCAGCGTCGAGGTCGAGGAGTTCATGGTCGTCGAGCACTACTCCCACGTGCTTCACATCGTCAGCGAGGTCTCGGGCCGGCTGCGCGACGGGGTCACGGCGATGGACGCCCTGCGCGCGGTGCTTCCGGCGGGGACCCTGTCGGGGGCCCCCAAGGTTCGGGCGATGGAGATCATCGACGAGCTCGAGCCCCACAAGCGCGGCTCCTACGGGGGCGCGATCGGGTACCTGAGCTTTACCGGCGACCTCGACACGGCGATCCACATCCGCACCGTCGTGGTCAAGGACGGGCTGATCCACGTGCAGGCGGGAGGCGGCACGGTCGCCGACGCCAAGCCCGACTACGAGTACCGGGAGTCGCTCAACAAGGCGAAGGCGATCTTCCGCACGGTCGAGTTCGCGGCCCAGCAGACCGAGTGGCCGTGAACGTCCTCGTGATCGACAACTACGACTCGTTCGCCTACAACCTCGTCCAGTACCTCGGCGAGCTGGGAGCCGATGTCGACGTGGTGCGGAACGACCGCGCGCCGGTCGCCGACCTGCTCGATCGGCGCCCCGACCGCCTCGTGATCTCGCCGGGACCGCGCACCCCCTCCGACGCCGGAGTCTCGATCGAGGCGTCGCGCGCCTTCGCTGAGGCGGGCGTTCCGGTGCTCGGGGTGTGCCTCGGGCACCAGTCGCTGGTCGAGGCGTTCGGCGGGCGCACCGTGCGCGGTGAGCCCGTTCACGGCAAGGACGCCGAGGTCGAGCACGACGGCGCCGGCCTGTTCCGCGGCCTCCCGAGCCCGATGACCGCGGGCCGCTACCACTCGCTGGTCGCCGATCCCGAGCTTCCGGAGGAGCTTGAGCTGACGGCGAGCTTCGGCGACGTCGTGATGGGCGTCCGCCACCGCTCATTGCCCGCCGAGGGCGTCCAGTTCCACCCCGAGTCGGTGCTCACCCCGAACGGGAAGGATCTGCTGCGGAACTTCCTGGCCGGCTGAACTCACGGTAGCCTTCGGCATGGAATGGCCCTTCGCAGCGATCGAATGGGTCTAGGGACGGCGAGGCGCCTTCGGACTCGACGGGTCATCCGGTGGTGGACCTGCATGGCGGCGACCGCGGTGCTTGCCCTGCTTGCGCCTCTCGCGCCACTCGCTGCAGGATCGCTGGCCAAAAAAACTGACAAAGCCCGCGGGTCGCTGGATCTTGCGGTCGAGCCGCAATATCCGCAGTGCGATCCGGCGGCAACTCAGCCGGGATCCTGCCGATTCGGGCTCACCCTCCAGGTAAAGATCCATTCGAAGCCGGCCTGCGAGCGCAAACGGGTCGTCGAGCTCTCCCGCGTCGATACCGTCCCGAGTATCCAGTTCGACAGCCTGTACACGGACAAGCAGGGCGCCGATTCGCTGGAGCTTTGGCTCAGGTCGTATCACCCGCAGATCGGCGAAATCGCCAATGAAATCGGGAAGACGGTTGGCGGCACCGTTGTGAAGTACTGGGCCGCCGCACCTCCCGAGATCGTCAAACAGGGCTTTAGGTTGACCTTCTGCAAGAAGCTGAAGTCCCAGATCGAGGGAGTCCCGGCTCCGATGCCCCCGCCACCGGAGTTCGGCTAGTAATTCCAGCGTGCCCGAGGTCGAGCTCGACCGCGGCGACGTCGTGACCACCTGCCCCCGCGGCTGAAAGACTCGGAACCATGCCCAACGACATCCTCACCCGCGCGATCGACGCGGTCGCGAGCGGCGAGCACCTGACCGCCGATCACGCCTCGGCGGCGCTCGCGGAGATTATGGAGGGCCGCGCCGGGGAGGTCCAGACCGCCGCCTTCCTGATCGCGCTGCGTGCCAAGGGCGAGACCGTGGCCGAGCTGGTCGGACTCGCGCGCACCATGCGCGGGCTGGCCGCCGAGGTCGAGGTCGGGCGCGACGACCTCGTCGACACCGCCGGGACGGGCGGTGGGCCGACCACGTTCAACGTGTCGACGACCGCGGCGCTGATCGCCGCCGGGGCCGGCTGCGCCGTCGCCAAGCACGGCAACCGCTCGGCTACCAGCAGGTCGGGCTCGGCCGACGTGCTCGAGGCGCTCGGGGTCAAGATCGATCTCGGTCCCGAGGACGTCGCCACCTGCATCGATGAGGTCGGCTTCGGCTTCATGTTCGCCCCCCGCCATCACGCCGCGATGAAGCACGTCGTCCCGGTGCGCAAGGAGCTCGCCGTGAGGACGATCTTCAACTTCCTCGGCCCGCTGACCAACCCCGCCGGCGCGCGGCGGCAGCTCCTCGGGGTCTCGGACCGCCACTACCAGGAGACGATCGC
>DASPWW010000056.1:0-14363 GCA_035637595.1 Solirubrobacterales bacterium
GCCCCCCAGGACCCGCACGACAACGACCTCGAGCCGCTCAGCGACGGCGAGCGCGAGGTCCTCGAGCTGGTCGCGCTGGGACTGCGCAATCACGAGATCGCACGGCGGCTGTGGAAGAGCGAGAAGACGATCGAGAAGCGCATCGGGCACCTGTTCCCGAAGCTCGGGCTCCACCCCGGCGCCCACCCTCACCTGGATCGACGGGTAGCGGCCGCCCGCATCTACCTCTGCAAGGGGCCCGTCGGCGAGAACGGGCATCGCGTCGGGCGAGCATCGGGATCCGCCGAAGCGCCAGCCGGCATGTAGGCCAGGGCGTGCCCTACAGCGGCTCGCCCGGGAACTTCAGCTCGAAGCGCTCGACGAGCTCGGGCACCGTCTCCGGGCGCATCTCGAGGCCGTAGCGTTCGCAGAGCGCCCCCAGGGTCTCGGGGTCGGTGTTGGCGACCCCGCCCAGGTCGACCAGCTCGGCGAAGAAGCCCTCGAACCCGGCGGGCGAGATGATCTCGAGGATCCGCGCCGGCTCATCGCCGGCGTTCCAGAATGTGTGCCACTGGTTGCGCGGCTTGAAGATCAGGTCGCCGGGCTCGCCGAACACCACGTCGTCGCCGAGCAGCGCGCCGACGCGACCCTCGATCACCCAGCTGTACTCGTCCTCGCGGCTGTGGCGATGAAGCGGCGCGGCGAGCGCCCGGGGTGACATCGGGTGCTCGACCAGCGAGAACCGCTCCCCGGCCTCAGCCCCGTCGATCATGAACCTGACCCCGATGCTGCCGAGAAAACCGGCCTTGCCGTCGCTCGGGCCCAGTACTCGTGCTGTCGCAGTCGCCTCCACCCGCTCCTCCTTTGGTCATACAGTAGTGTCGCGCGACTTTTTACACGATCGGGCGCGCCGTGTCAAATCAAAAGACAGCGGTGTGCGACCATTACGTGGGAGATGGCGCGCAAGTACGAGATGAAGCGCCGCGCCGAGCGGGTGCGGGAGACGAGACGGCGGATCGTCGAGGCCGCGATCGACCTGCACGCCCGCGTGGGCCCCGCCAACACCACGGTCAGCGCGATCGCCGAGCGGGCGGGCGTCGAGCGCCAGACCTTCTATCGCCACTTCCCCGACGAGCGCTCGATCAACATGGCCTGCTCGGGCCTCTACATGGAGCGAAACCCGCTACCGAACGCCGACGAGTGGCGCGCGATCGAGGATCCCCGCGAGCGCCTGCGCCACGGGCTGGCGGAGCTCTACGGCTACTACGAGGCCAACGAGGCGATGTTCTCGAACGTGATTCGAGACGCCGAGTTCCACGCGATCACCCTCGAGATGGCCACGGGGCACATGGCGGCGATCGCGGAGCTCCACGCGGCGCTGGCGGAGGGCCTGGCTCGGGACGGAGAGCGGCGACGGATGGACGCCGCTCTTCAGCTCGCCCTCGGCTTTCACACCTGGCGCTCGCTCGTCCGCTACAGCGGCCTCTCCACCCACGAGGCGGTCGAGCTCAGCGCCGCGAGCGTGCTCGCGGTCATTGGCTCGGAGGGTAGCCGGCTACGCTCGACCTAGCCGCAGTTCGGCCAGTGGCCGGTGCCGTCCTGCTTCATGAGCGCGACGGCGACGACGGCCTGGGTCTTGTACGGGTAGTCGATCGGATCGCCGCCCGGGGACTTGGGGGCGTGCCGCCAGGTCGACTTGGTGAACTGAAAGGCGCCACGGTAGGCGCCGCCGCCGCCGATCGCGTCGGGGTCGCCGCCCGACTCGCACTCGGCGGTGGAGCGCGCCCAGCGCTTGTCGCGGTGCGAGACCTTGTCCCAGAGGCGCGCGTACGCGGACGTGTTGGCGGTCGGCTGGTCGGCCGCGTCGCCGCCGCCGGTCGGAACGCCGCCCGAGCTCGAGGAAGCGCCGGCGGGGACAACCGACCAAGCACAGGCAGCCGCGAGCGCGGCCAGCGCACCCGTGATCGCCAGGGCGATCCTGGGCATGGCGTACGCAACGCCGGGTGGGTTGTTCACCTTCACCTTCACGCTCTTTGCCGCTTTCGGGGTTAGCTGACGGGCTCGCGCCAAAGAGCTGGCGCTACACGGCCATCAGGCCGCGATTCGCCCCGAACCGTTGGGTCCCCCGACGCCCCGCATATGTGGCGGGGCGTTCAGCAGGTAGCGCGGCAGATTAGCAAACCGTTAGCGAAGCGTGAGCGGTTTGGCCGTGGCGATGGTGCCGCTCCTACGGCCCGCCACTCTTCGACTGCCCGAGCCGCGCGGAATAAGACAGGGCCCCCATCCGCGCCAATCGTTGCGCGGAGGCTGTGGAGATCGAGCGAGCCGCTCGCCTGAGGCTGAAACTCAGATCTCGAGCCGCGACTCCTCGAGGTCGAGCTCGCGCTCGATGCGGCGCATCACCTCGGCGCTGATCTCGCCTGAGTTTCGAAGCTCGACGACAGCCCGGCGCTGGACGTCGAACAGGGCGCGCATGAGCTGCTGGTAGGCAATCGAGCGGTCCTCGATGCCGTCGTCTTCGATCTTCCCAGCCCGGGTCTTGAAGCGCCGCTGACGGAACTCGAACGCGCCCCGGACGCGCGAGATCGTGTCGTCTCTGGTCCACTCCTCTTCCGCGAGCTCGTCGAGCCGCTCGATCGCTGCGCGTGCCGCCACGAGGCGCGCCCGGATCTCCTCCTGCTCCTCCTCGCTGCCGTCCTCCGTCACGCCGAGCCGCCTGATGACGGCGGGCAGGGTGAGCCCCTGGACGACCACAGTGACGAGGATCAGGGCAAAGGTGAGGAAGATGATCAGCGAGCGCTCGGGCAGCGGCACGCCGGCGTCGGTCTCGAGCGGCAGCGCCAGCGCGGCGGCGAGCGAGACCGCTCCCCGCATACCGCTCCAGGCGGCCACGACGCGCGGCGCTGCGCCGACCCGGCGCTGGAGCTGCGACGGGCGGCGATCGACGAACCTGATCAGGTAGGGGACCGTGAACATCCACGCGAAGCGGGTCGCGATCACGGCCGCGCAGACGAGCGCGGCGTAACCCGCCACCTCGACCGCCGACAGAGGTTGGATGCCGTCGACGACGACGGGAAGCTGGAGCCCGATGAGGATGAACAAGGTGGCGTTGAGCAGGAAGACGAGGATCTCCCAGACGGCGAAGCCCTGGAGGCGCATCTGCGGCGTCGCGATCTCGGGCGCCTTCCAGCCGAGGTAGATGCCGGCGGTGACCGCGGCGAGCACTCCCGACAGGCCGAGCTCCTGGGCGGGCAGGAACGCCGCGTAGCCGGTGAGCAGCGAGATCGTGATCTCGGTCGGGATGTCGTCGAGCCGGCGGCGGATCTCGGTGATGACGAAGCCGGCCGCGAGGCCGATCGCGACCCCGCCGACGGCCGCCCCTACGAACTCGAGGCTCGCGTCGAGCAGCGAGAAGCTTCCCCCCACGGCCGCCGCGACCGCGACGCGGTAGGCGACCAGCGCCGCGGCGTCGTTGACGAGGCTCTCCCCCTCGATCACGTTGACGATGCGCCGCGGCGCCCCGACCCGCCGCATGATCGCCGTCGCCGCGACCGGGTCGGTAGGCGAGACGATCGCCCCGAGGGCGAACGCCAGCGCCCACGACAGGCCGATCACCTCGTGGCCGGATACGGCGATGACCGCGGTCGTCGCGAGGGCGAGCCCGATCGACGTCATCGAGATCGCGCGCAGGTCGGCTCGCAGCGTCCGCAGGTCGGCGAAGAACGCCGCCGAGTACAGGAGCGGCGGCAGGAAGATGATCAGGACGAGCTCGGGATCGAGCTCGATGTTGGGGATTCCCGGCAGCGCCGCGAGGGCCAGCCCCCCGAGCACCAGCGTGATCGGGTAGGGGACCGAAAGCCAGCGCGCGAGCGCGTTCAGGCCGGCGACCGAGACGAACAGCGCGAGGATGAAGACCTCGAGGTTCTCCATCGCTTCATTCTCGCCGTTGGTGCTCGATCACATAGGCGGAGCTGGAAACTGAACGCAAGATCCTCTACTGCGCGTTGCGGCAGGCTCGATGCCGCCGTGGACAAGTGGGTCAAGCCCTGCAAATGGGTGCGGCTGAGTTCCCTATCCCAGGCGATCCGAGCCGAGCATCCGGGGCACGAGACGCGGGTCGAGCAGCCGCAGGATCGTGCGCCGACGCGTTACGAACTCCTCGAGCGCAGCCCCGACGACGGGATCCTTCGCGGCGGCCCGAAAAGCGATCCGCTCGTTCAGCCGCATCGGTCGTCCCGTGGAGTAGTCGGCGATCTGCATGTGGTGAGGACCGAGGCGACGCCGGAAGGCGCGGCGGTAACGCTCGAGCGGAACGTCGAGGTCGCCGTGGTCGAGGAGCGTCGAGCGAGTCTCATTCACGAGCCACTCGGCGCTCTGGAACGCCCAGCCGCAGCCGACTCCGAAGAGCGGGTCGGTCGCGAGCGCCGCATCGCCGACGAACGCGAGTCCCGAGCAGGCCGCGGGGCGCATCTTGTTCGGCATCTCGAGCTTGCCGATCAGCTTCGACACGCGCTCGGCGCCGGCGATCTCAGGACCGTCGCGGAGCTCGCCGACCAATCGGTTGTAGGCGGCCTCGGGATCGGCACGGAATTCGGGTAGTCGCGCGTTGTGGGGTGCAACCGCGATCACGGTGAGGTCATCCTCGTTGGGAAAGACGGCTGCGGCGTCCGGATCGAGCAGCCAGAGTCGCGCCTCGCTCTTCGGCGAGCGCACGCCCCGCCAGTAGGCGAAGTAGACGAAGCGGTTGTGCGGGCGCACCCGGGCGGGTACCCGCGCGAGCCGCGCGATCGTTGAGTCGCGCCCGTCGGCGGCCACCGTCAGCCTCGCGGACAGGGTGCGGCGCCTATGGTCCGTGCTCTCCAGCTCGACGCCGTCGACCCCGTTCTGACCGCCGGATAGGCGCACGACCGTCTGGCCGGGGAAGAACTCCACGCCGGGCGTTGCGACCGCGAGCTCGCGCACGATCGGGTCGAGGCTTCGACGGGTGATTGCGTAACCGGGCGGCGCGTCGGCCGGAAATCGCATCCAGCCCCCGTACGGCGTCCAGGCCGCCGCCCTGCTGCGCACGGCGCCGGCCTGCTCCAGTAGCGGCGCCAGTCCGAGCCGCTCGATCGCCGGCACGGCGCTGGACTGGATCTGGTGCGTGCAGGCGACCTTGTAGGCAGCGGGATCGGGTCGCCGCTCGACCAGCGCGACCCGCGCCCCGGCGAGTGCGAAAAGTCGCGCGGCCGTGCAGCCGGCGATGCTCGCGCCGGCGATGGCGACGTCGAACGCGGCCCGGGCGGGCACGGGTCGAGCTTAATTGGAGCCCGCCTCGGCCATCCCCACCGTCCCCTGAACGCCGAAAGCCGGCCTGGTCAGCGGGCTTTCTGACAGCCTGAATCGGTCGGTCCAGTGCGGATCGACGAGAATGACGGAGGTGAAGATCTGGCACGTGCCCCAGGCGCAGCGCAGTTCCGGCGCCGCTCTGGCGGGGGCGATAAACGAACGCCTGACCTGGTACGGCCTCTTCTCGAACGGGGCCGGCGCGGTCTTCGTCCTCCTGTTCCTCCTCTACCTCGGCCCGAGCCGGATCACTGATGCCGAGTTCGACGCGCTCATCGAGCGCAGCATTCCCGGGTTCATCGCCTTCATGGTTGTGGCGCTTCCCTTCGGGCGCTACTGGGCGGCGATGCTCCCATTCCGACCGATCGAGGCTTGGCTGCGAGCCGAACGCCCGGCAAGCGTCCAGGAACGCACGGCCGTCCTGCGGTACCCGCTCGTGTGGGCTCGCCGATCAGCGGTCATCTGGGCCGCCGGGGCAATCGGGTTCGCGGCGATCAACTCCAGCCTCGGGTTGGTCAACACGGTGGGCATCGCCGCGATGACCGCACTCGGTGGCCTCGCCTCATGCTCGCTTCAGTACCTGGTCGTCGAGCGACTCATGCGACCCGTGACGGCACGAGCGCTTGCCGGCGGCGCTCCGCCGGAGAACCCGGCCCCAGGGGTCTCGGCGCGGCTGACGATGGCGTGGACTCTGGCAACTGGCGTGTTCCTGATCGGGACGGGAGGGCTGGCGCTGTCGTATCTGGTCGACCACAGCATCGACGAGACGCGGGTTTTCGTTGCGATCGTGGTGCTGGCGGCGAACGGGCTGTTCGGCGGGCTGTTCGCGATGCTGATCGCGGCGCGTTACGTCGCCTGGCGGCTCGAGAACGTGAGCCAGGCGCTCGAGAAAGTGGAGCACGGCGATCTCAACACCCGTATCGAGGTCGACGACGGCAGCGAGGTCGGCCTCGTCCAGGCCGGCTTCAACCGCATGACCGAGGGCCTGGCCGAAAGGGAGCGGCTGCGGGAGGCGTTCGGCACATATCTCGACCCCGATGTGGCCGAGCACATCCTGCGCGAGGGAACGGCCCTGGAGGGCGAGGAGGTCGAGGTGACGGCGATGTTCGTCGACGTTCGCGACTTCACGGGATTCGCGGAGGGCGAGAGCGCCCCAGTGGTCGTGGCGACGCTCAATCGGCTGTTCGAACTCGTGGTGCCGGTCGTCCATGGTTACGGCGGGCACATCGACAAGTTCGTGGGGGACGGGTTCCTCGCTGTGTTCGGCGCCCCGCGACGTCAGCCCGACCATGCCGAGCAGGCGCTCGGCGCGGCGCGCGAGATCGCGCGCCGAGTCGAGGGGCGTCTCGGCGAGCGCGTGAGCGTCGGCATCGGGCTCAACACGGGCGTCGTCGTCGCCGGGAACGTCGGTGGCGCGGGTCGCTACGACTTCAGTGTCATCGGCGACGTGATCAACGTCGCGGCGAGGGTCCAGGCGGCAACCCGAGAAACCGGCGACACGATCCTGATCTCCGAGCACACCATGCGGGCGGTGGGCGCGATCGACGCGGGACTCGAGGAGCGCCCGAACGTGAAGCTGAAGGGAAAGCGCGATGCCGTTGCGGTGTACGCGGCCGTGGCGGCTCCCGCAACACGCACCACTACTTCTTCTGCTTGACCTTCCAGTCGTCGGTCGTGCGCA
The DNA here is from genome assembly GCA_035637595.1 of Solirubrobacterales bacterium. Classification (GTDB taxonomy): domain Bacteria; phylum Actinomycetota; class Thermoleophilia; order Solirubrobacterales; family 70-9; genus DASPWW01. The sequence continues at coordinate 6,986 of DASPWW010000056.1, forward strand.
ATCGACCCTGCCCTTACGAAAAAAAGGCCCGCCGTAGCGGTCCTTCCTCGAGTAGCGGGGGAACGTTATGGCCTGGTAGTAACCGACCCGGACGCCCCCGGGAGGACTCCGGAGGACTCGCCGTCAGAGGTCAAGGATGAGCGCGAGAGCCTCATCTACGGCGCGCACCTCGCCGGCATCGAGGCGCCCCGCCGATTGGCCGAGCCGTTGCGGATCCACCACCGTCGTCTGCTCGACGAGGACGCGCGTCTCACGCTCGCCGAGCGTGATCGTGGGACGGAAGCTCGCCGGCCGAGCGCTCGTGGAGGTGGGCGCTACGAGCGTGGTGCTGAGGTCGAGGAACTCGTCGGCCTGCACGATCACCGCATAGCGGGCGCCGCGCTGCTCGTGCCCTCGCGCGCCGCGACGCGCCGGCAGGCGAAACACCTCTCCGCGAACCATCTCAGTCGAGAGGCGCCGGCGCCAGCTCGGCCATCTGCTCCCGGATGATCCGCATCTCCTCGCGATCGGCCTCATCGGCCGCGACGCGCTGCACCTCCTCGCGGATTGCAGAGCGCACTCGGCGGCGCGCCGCCGCCTCGCGCAATGCGGTGCGTACCGCCTCGGAGTCCGTCATGCCTCCTGTGCGGACCACGTCAAGCGCCGCAGCCGAGGCGTCATCGAGACGAACGTGAAGGGACCGTGCCATTGAGAAACCGTAGCACGGATCGTGCTACGCAAAGCCAAACAGGTTCATCTCCAACCGCCCGCGATCGCGCCCGTCGCATGCCGCGTTGCTTTCTCCGGCCCACCCGACCAAGCATGGCGCGACGATCGCGAACAGGTGTGCAACCACGTAACCACGTGTGCACGTGACCACTGAGTAGCGGGGGCGGGATTCGAACCCGCGACCTCCGGGTTATGAGCCTCCTCCCGCACCTGGCGCGCCGTCCGTCCGGATCGGCCGAGACCCCATATGCATGCGGCATTCCGGGCCTCGCAGTCTTCGTCGATCCGGTCGTGGTCCGGCCCGTGCGGCGCCGTTCGTTTGACATGCGTTTGACGCGGTCGAGCTGAAGTCAGCGCACGGGCAGCTGCTGCTGCGGAGGACGGCTCACGGTCCTCAGCGCACTGATCGGGAGCTCAAGCTCCTCGAGGGTGTGGCCACGCTCGTCGGAGATCTCAACCAGTGCGGCTTCGGTGCCAAACAGCTCGAGCACGGTCCCCTCGGTGCCGCGGGGCCACCGCCCGCTGGCGGCCGTCAGCTCGACGACATCGAGGACCTTGACCGGCTCAGGGGACATTGACGTACGCGGAGGTGAGGCGCGGCGGCGCCCCTTCCTGCTCGATGATCCATCCCGTCGTGACTTCATGCGTCTGCCCGTTCAGACCCTCAATCAGCATCGGCACTGAGTATCGCACTCCGTGCCGCCCGGTTCGCACCTCGCCCACCTCCGCAGAGAGCACGCGTTCGGCGATCTGGTCGCGGAGATACTCCCAGCTATCGCGGTCGATGCCCAGGGCTGAGGAGAAGACACGCGCCTTGTGCCTTCCCGTGCCGTGCTCCGGCGACAGCACATAGTCGCGGAGCTTCCCGCGGTCGATGATCGCCTGATCCGCATCGGGGAGCGCTGCCATGGGACGAACCGATCATCGCGGCCCCGCAAGACGGGATGCGGCTGCCAGTTCCTATCGGACGATCTGAAGGCCGTCAGGCGGCGTTGCTGCGCGCATTCCAGCCGGCGATGAAGCCGGCGAGCGCCTGCTCGTCGGTGAGGTCGACACCGGCCTCCTTGGCGGCGGCGAGGAACCGCTTTGCGGGGCCGCCGGCGGTGCTGTCGGCCGCGGCATCGAGCATCTCGTCGGTCCACCTGGGAATCGCCTCGACGGTTCGCGCGATCGCCCAGTCGGGGATCCCCCGCTCGCGTCCCGCGAAGCGCACCCAGGCCTCGAGGGCGCTCGGAACCGCCTCGAACAGGCCGCGATCGCCGACCACCTTGCGCGGCAGCCAGTCGGCCATGAACAGCTCCGCCACAACCGGGCTCCAGCGTAGTGCTCGCCCGTCTACGTAGTCGCAGCAGAAGTCGATCGCGAGCGAGACCACATCGGCCTCGTCGGCGCCGGGCTCCATCCCCCCGGCCTCCGGCGAGGCGAGGAAGCTCTCGAACAGGCGATCCCGCTCCTCCGCCGAGATCTCGGGGATATCGACGTCGACATCGCCGTCGGGAAGATCGGCCGCGCGCAGCAGGGCGAGCGCCCGGAGCCGAGCGTAATCCTCGCCCACGGGTGCGTCGAGGGTCATGTCGGTCAGCTCGATCGCAGCCCGGACACGTGCCGAAGCCTCAGCAGGCTCAATCGGCTCGATGCGCAGCACGCCGTCGTCCTGAGGGTTTTCGCGCATCACGTCCTCGACACGCTCGATCGAGTCAGCGAGCAGGATGTCCTTGGCCATCATGCCGAGGTTGTTGTCGATGTAGACGCCGACGGCATGGCGCTCGCCGTCGCCGTGCGCGGCCTCGATGAAGATCGTGCGGCCGTCGTCGAAGACCTCCTCGCACATCACGGCAGTACGGGTGACCTGGGCCTCAAGGATCGCCTGCCCCCACCGCGGCGCGTCGATGCCGTCGGCGATTAAGCGCCGCGCGCTCTCAAGTGCGGCCAACCCGAGCTCGGTCTCCGAGACCTCGCCGATCGCGATCAACGCGGCGAGTGCGCCGGCGTTGCCGCAGCGCGCGATCTCGTCGACGATCGGACCGCCGATCTCGAGGTCGGGATCGTCGGCCCCGGGCTCAAAGCGCCGCGGCCACCACATGCCGACCAGCGCCGATGCCCACAGCTCGGCCTCGAGCGCCGTCTGGAGACCGATGGCCTCGCTACACGCCTCCACCGCGCTTCTCCGCAACGCGGTCGCCCGCGAGCCGCTTGAGCCTCTGGCCCGCTCCCGCTTGCGGCGCTGCGCGACCTTGGCGGGATGCCCGCCGGCGCCCCGTCTGCGCTTGCGCGAAGCCACGGCGAGAACACTAGTTGGCGCGGCCCGACGGCTTCTTCGAATGTGCCATGCGGCGTGGATCCAACCCGCAAACTGCGGCGAAGTGGCACTCCGGCCATCGTCGCTTCCGCAGCGCCCTACGCCTGGGCCGTTTGACAATGTTTGACGCGGCACGCCGAGGCTCGACCGCGCCACGGCCCAACTGCCCCCATTTGCAGGGAATTTGAGTAGCGGGGGCGGGATTCGAACCCGCGACCTCCGGGTTATGAGCCCGGCGAGCTACCTGACTGCTCCACCCCGCGGCGTAGCCTCAGTTTAGCGGCGCTGGGCGTTTCGGCTCCTGACCACGTGGTACCCGCACAGGGGTGCTCGGATTGCCCAGACTGAGCGGGGCTCGCAGGCCCTTCGAGCCGCGGACGGAGGTCTGGCGCCAGGCGGGCCTGGGTTCCGAAGTAGACCGCCACCAGGCCAAGCGGGCGCGCGGCGAGGTGGTGCTCGCGGTCCCGAGCGACGGCGCCAAGCTCGCCGACGAGATCCTCGCCGCCGTGCGCGAGGACGGCGACGGCGCCTCCGCCAAGGCGCCTACTTCTTCTGCTTGACCCTCCAGCGCGCTTCGGCGGGCGTGGGGTCGGTGTTGCCGGCCGCATCGCGAGCCCGGACCTCGAAGGTGTGCCGGCCCCTGCTGACCTTGACGGCCTGGGGCGAATCGCACGGCACAAAGCCTTCGCCGTCGAGCTTGCACTCGAAGCTCGAGCCCGGCTCCGAGGACGCAAACGAGAAGCTCGCCCGCCTCTTGCTGGTCTTCCTCTTCGGGCCAGCCGTGATCTGGGTATCCGGCGGGTTCGTGTCGCCCGCGGGCTGTGGCGCCGGCGAGGGCGAAGGCGGCGCGGGCGACGGCGAGGGCGACAGCGGCGTCGCCCCCATAGCCACGACCGCGTCGAATGCGTCGACCAGGCCCGCTCCCTGAGCCTCTGGAGGGAACGCGTCGACCGGATCGACCGTCGTCTTCTGAGCTGCCTTCACCTCGGCGACGCTCGCCTCGGGATCCTGGTCGAGCTGCAGGGCAGCAACCGCCGCGGCGTGCGGGGCCGCCGCCGAGGTCCCGAAGAACCTGTGAGTCCCCGAGGGAAAGAACGTGTTCAGCACGCCGTCGGTCGCGGAGACGTCGGGCTTCGGGAGCACGCTCGGCGACGGCAGCGGCGGGGCCGGGCTCGTCCCGGCGACGGGGCCGAAGTAGTGGGTCACCGGGCCCCGCGAGGAGAAGCTCTCGATCGTCGCCGAGTTGTTGAACGGGACGGCGGCGGTGCTCATCGCCTCCGCGGTGCCGTTGTGGCCGAAGATCGTCGGGCCCACCACGTCACCGCCCGAGGAGACCGGGTACTCGCTCGAGCTCAGCGCTCGACCCCCCATGGCGATCCACTTCAGTCGTGGCGCGCCGACGTCGTTGTAGTTGTTGATCACGAGGACGACGCTCTTAGCGGACCCGGTGGTGTTCTCCCACGACAGGAACTCGAACGGCTTCTGGGTCGTGTCGTTGAAGTCTTCGCTGCTCGCGAGCTCGACGGCGCCCGGGCTCGTCAGCAGATACATGTCGATGTCGGAGCTGACCCCCAACCAGGGCTGGGCCCACTGCAGGTCGATGCGCAGCGTCCTGGTGTCGGGAACGGTGAGGTTGAAGGCGGTATCGACGCCGGCGCCGGGATCGAAGTCCATGCAACTGGTCGCGTACGCCGGAACGCCCGCCGGGCAGGAGTTCGCGTCGCGGAAGCTGGGCGCCTCCCATGACGCGATGTCGCGCCCGAGCGAGTCCTGGATGTTGGAGTTCGCCGCCGAGGAGTAGTAGACGACCCCGCTCGCGCTGACGTCGTCGACCGCGACGCTGATCGGCCCGTCCTGGAAGAACGGCTCCTCGAAGTAGCTGACGTCGTCGACGATCACATCGGCGCCCGCATCGCGCAAGTCGCCGATGTTGCCGGCCATCGCAAACTGGCCGCCAAACGCGGTCGCGAACGAGAGCGCCGCCCCGGGCGCCAGGTCGTGGACGAGCTGGAGCATCGCCCGCCCCTCGTCGTTTCCCGTCTGGGAGTCATCGAGCACGTCGACGGGGCTGGGCCAGCCGCACGGATTGCCCGGTCCGGGGAGGTCGCCGGTGCTGATGTCCTGGGCCGCGGTGGTGTCCGCGGTGGCGTCCTTGTTGTAGCTGTCGGAGAGCGCCCCGACCTCGATACCCGAGCCGTCGACGCCGAGCTGGCTGCGCGCCTGGACGGCCTTGAGCTGGGTGTCGCCCTCGGAGTTGACCGATCCGCACTCCGCGGCGGCGGTCTCCGGGTCCGAACGGCCAGCCTGGGAGGTGATCGGGGCGAGAACCTCGGTCACGGACTCCACGCCGGAGACCTGAGCGAGATCGCGTAGGGACTCGGGGGCAACGAGCGCCGAGATCGTGTCGTAGCGCGGGCTCACGTCGAGGATCTCGGCCCCGGCAAGACGAGCCGCCTGACTGCCGTCGCGTGCATCTCCCGCGACTCGGAGCTCCACGACCACGGAGTCGCCCTGGCGCGTGAGGCTGCCCGGCCCGCGGACCGGAAGCCCGAGCTGGCGGGCCTGCTCGCGCGGCGACGCGTTGCGCAGCTCGGGCGAGGCGAGCGCGTCGAGCCGGGGCGAGAGCTCCTGGCCGGCGGCCGGCTTGTCGAGTGCGGCGAGCGCACCCTGTGGTGCGCACATGGCGAGAAGCACCACCGCGACGAGAGCGAGCCTCCGCTCGTCGCGCAGACGCCGGGTTTGGCGCCGGCTAAGCCGCATGGCAGCCCCAAACGATGACAGCTGTTCGCCGATTCCACAACGAGAGAGGCCCCGCCTGGGCGGGGCGTCTCTCTTGCGGCCTGGTCCTCGAGCGGGGGCTGGTTCGGGTAACAAATGCAACCGGGAACTGGCTAGCGGCGCCGCTGCGACTCGTTTGAGCGATTCTCGAGCGCCAGCTCGTACAGAAGGAACGGCTTCGACCTGCCGCCCGCGCGGGCGTAGGCGCGCTGGGCGCGGTCGTTGTCGGGCGCGGTGAGCCACTCGAGCGCCGCCGCTCCGTGCTCGCGGGCGCGTTCGGCGCAGGCGTCGATCAGGGAGGTCGCGACGCCGGCGCTGCGCGCGTGCGGCGCGACGAAGAGGTCCTCCATGACGGCAGCGCGGGCGGCCCGCAGGCTCGACCACTTCCACGAGACGGCCGCGAAGCCGACCACCTCGCCGCCCGAACCCTCGGCCTCGTCCTCGGCGACGAGCAGCATCCCCTGGTCGTCGGGGGCGGCGGTCAGGGCACGGCAGAACTCGAGCAGGCCTTCGTCGGGCGGGTCGGCCTCGTAGAACTCGCAGTAGCCGCGCACCAGCGGCAGCAGGGCGGGCAGGTCCTCGACGCTCGCGGGACGGACCCTCATCGAGATGCTCTCAGGCAGGTTCGCTTCCGCACGGGGCGCTGAAGTAGCAGCGGCCGATGGGCGTTTCCGAGCTTAGAATCGGGTCTATGAGCACGCGCGCTTCGCTCGTCGCCACCGTCTGCCTGATCGCGGTGACGACCGGTTGCGGAAGCGGCGGCGACAGCACGACCACGACACCGACGATCGATCCGGCCAAGATCGAGCCGACCCTTCGTGACCGGCTTTCCCAAAGCGCCGGCGTCGATCCCAGCGGCGTGAGCGTGGACTGCCCATCGGGCGAGCCGGCCGAAGAGGGCCGGCAATTCAACTGCACGCTCACCGCCTCCGACGGCACTACGGCCACCGTGCGGGTGACGGTTACCAGCGCGGTGGTGTCCGGCGGCCAAGTCGACTATCACGTCCACGGGGTCGTCCCGAAGTCTCAGTTCAAGTAGTCGGGTGCAGCCCTCGTCGCGGCATGACGCACACGCGACGGGGCGTCAGGCCAGATTGGCCTTCCGCGGATAGACGACATCGGGGTCGGTCAGCACGTTGACGAGCGCCGGCTTGCCGGCCGCAAAGGCGCGGTCGAGCGCCGGGCGCAGCTCGGCGGGGGTGCGAACCAGCTCGCCGTGGCCGCCAAGCGCCTCGACGACCTGGTCGTAGCGCAGCTCGGGCTGGAGCTCGGCGGCGACCTGGTAGCCGTAGAGGAACTTCATCGGGTGGTACTCGAGCGCCCAGATCCCGTTGTTGCCGACGATCCCGACGACGGGCAGGCCGTGGCGGACCATCGTGTCGAACTCGAGGCCCGAGAACCCGAAGGCGCCGTCGCCGAGCAGCAGGCAGACCTGGCGGTCGGGGAAGGCCGACTGGGCGCCGATCGCCTGCCCGGGGCCGGCGCCGAGGCAGCCGTATGGACCGGGGTCCATCCAGCAGCCGGGCTCATAGGTCTCGACGACGCGGCCGGCGTAGGAGACGAAGTCGCCGCCGTCGCCGATCACGATCGCGT
>DASPWW010000057.1:0-31843 GCA_035637595.1 Solirubrobacterales bacterium
AGCCGTGAGCACGCGCGAGCACAAGACGCGATCGCGAGCCAACCCCGGCGGGATGGACGTGCTGAAGGTGCTCGGCAGCGACGTGCATGGGCTGCGCGACCGCAAGCCCGCGTGGTTCAAGGTCCCGGCCCCCGGCAGCCCCCGCTACCGCGAGCTGCGCGCGCGCATCGAGGCCGACAACCTGCACACGGTCTGCCAGGAAGCGGCCTGCCCCAACATCGGCGACTGCTGGGAGCGCGGCACCGCCACCTTCATGATCCTCGGCGATGTCTGCACGCGCCGCTGCGGGTTCTGCAACGTCCAGACCGGCAAGCCGACCTGGAACGACCCGCTCGAGCCGATGCGGGTCGCCGCGACCGTCAAGCGCATGGGGCTGCGCCACGCGGTGATCACCTCGGTCGATCGCGATGACCTGCCCGACTACGGCGCCGGGGCCTTCGTCGGGGTCATCCGATCGATCCGCCTGCAGGCCCCCGGCTGCAAGGTCGAGGTGCTGACCCCCGACTTCCGCGGCCAGGAGATGCCCCTGGCGAAGGTGATCCACGAGCGGCCCGACGTCTTCAACCACAACGTCGAAACGGTCCCACGGCTCTACCCACTGGCTCGTCGAGGCTCGCGCTTTCAGCGCTCGTGCCGCGTGCTCAAGCTCGCCAAGGAGATCGGCGGCGACGAGGTCGTGACGAAGTCGGGGCTCATGGTCGGGCTCGGCGAGGACTTCGATGAGATGGTCGAGGCGTTCGCGATTCTGCGCGAGCATCGCGTCCAGGTCCTGACCGTGGGCCAGTACCTGCGGCCGACGGAGGGCCATCTCCCCGTGGATCGCTACTGGCATCCAGAGGAGTTCGAGGCGCTCGAGCGCGCCGCGTACGAGCTCGGCTTCGAGTCGGTAGCCGCCGGCCCGCTCGTCCGCAGCTCCTACCACGCGGACGAGCAGGTTCCCGCGCCCGCCGTGGCAGCGGGCGGCATCGCGCGCTGACGCCACCGACTCTCAGGGTCCTCGAATAGAGTGGCGCCGCCGCGCCAGCCCTTGGCGCGGCGGCTGGCCCAGGCTGCCGGCCCTGAATCAACGACAAGAAGGGAGCGGGACGAATGTCCGAGCACGGATCGACGTCACGACGCTTCGGCCGGCGGGCGCTGAGCGCCGTCGCCGTCCTATCGATTGCCGCGACCGGTGCCGCGTGGTCCGGGTGTGGCGATGACGACAACTCCGATGAGGTCCAGCAGGCCGTCGACCAGGCCAACTCGACCGCGGAGCAGATCTCCGAGGAGGCCCAGCAGCAGGCCAACGAGGCACAGCAGGAGGCCCAGGAGGCCGTCGACCAGGCGAACGAGGATGCCGACCAGGCGACCGAGGACGCCGACCAGGCTGCCCAGGACGCGCAGGACCAGGCCGACAGCTACGGCAAGTAATCCAAGCGATCGGGTTGCGCGCCCGCGCCTCGAGCGCGGGCGCGCGCACCCGCCCCTGGCGCCGCACTGAGCCCGCCGGGGCTTAGGGAGCGAGGCGGCGCAGCAAGCTCCCGTCGGCGGCGATCGAGAACACCGTCGGTACGACGGTGATCCCGTACTTGCGCGCCAGGTCGGGGCGCTCGCGGACGTCGAGCTTGACCAGCGGCCGCTCGCGCTCGGACAGCCGTTTCTCCCAGACACGGCAGTCCGCGCACCATGGATGGGTGAACTCGACGTACGCCTCGCGCGCCCCGTCGAGCCCTGGGAGGTCGTCGGGGTCAATGCGGTCATGGTGGCGCGGAGAGATCCCGCGCAGCCGCGCGACCGCGCGGTAGACCTCGCAACCGGCGCAGAAGCCGGTCGTCGCCGCCAGCAGGGCCAGCCCGGCGACGAGCAGGCCGAGCGCGGTCGCGAGCCCCCCGGCTCCGAGCCACCACGCGGCGGCGGCGAGGCCGAGGATGGTCGTCCCTATCACGTTGGCGAGCCGGGGCGGGCGCGAGTCCTCGAGCGGCCCCTCGCCGAAGCGCGGCTGGACGAGCTTGAAGTAGGCGAGACACGGCAGGCAGTATTGGCGGCCCAGGGTCAGGCCCATGAGGATCTGAGCCGACATCAACGCCCACGCAAGCGGCCAGCCGAATATCGCGCCGAGCAGGGCGACGGTGCCCGTCACCGCCTGCGAGAAGCGCGGCGCGCGCGAGTCGATGACGTCGGTGTCGCGAAACGGATCGGCGCTGGGAGCGGCGCGTTCTGCCATGTCCCTCAGTGTGGCGTACCCGCTTCGCCGGGTCGAGACACCCGTCGCGCTCTAGGCTTGGCGCCGCTTTGATCCCCCTAAAGGACAACATCCCCACCTCGAGGTTCCCGATCGTCACGGTGGCGCTGATCGCGCTCAACGTGGCGGTCTTCGTCTGGCAGCTCACCGCCTCCAGCGAGCCGGGCACGGCCTCCTCACGATCGCTCGCGGCCGCGGGCGCCTCGGAGCGCGACCAGGTCGTGATCGAGTACGGCGCGATCCCGCGCGAGATCACCGAGCCGGGCACCTACTGCGTTCCAAAGGTGCGCCGCGGCGAGCCCGCGCCGTGCGGCACCCGCCAGGACATCGAGGAGAGCGAGGGCGTCGATCAGGCGCCGTGGTGGCTGACGATCTTCAGCTCGATGTTCCTTCACGCGGACATTCTTCACATCGCCGGGAACATGCTCTTCCTGTGGGTGTTCGGCAACAACATCGAGGACGCGACGGGACGCGTGCGCTTCATCGCCTTCTACCTGCTGGCGGGGGTGGCGGCGGTCTACGCCCAGTCCGTGCTCGATCCGGAGTCCACCCAGCCGACGATCGGCGCCAGCGGGGCGGTGGCCGGGGTCTTAGGCGGGTATGCGCTCCTGCACCCGCGGGCGCGCGTTCTGACCCTCGTCTTCATCATCTTCTTCGTGACCGTCGTCGAGATCCCGGCGATGATCATGCTGGGAATCTGGTTCGTGCTCCAGTTCCTGCCCGCGGTGGGCCAGCTCGCCACCCCGGAAGTCGCCGGCGAGGGAGGCGGCGTCGCCTACCTTGCGCACGTCGGGGGCTTTATCTTCGGCCTCGCACTGATCAAGCTGTTCGCCTACCGGCGCCAGGCCCCCCCGACCCACCCCGCCTACTGAGGCCCGCGATCGACTCCGACGTCAGGACAGCGGTGATCGTCGTAGGGGTCTTCTTCTGCGTCGTGTTCGGCCTGATGACGTTTGCCGTCGTCGCCAAGGACGGGCTCGACGTGCTCAGCGTCACCGCCTTCGCAATCGTCGCGATGGTGCTGATCGGGTTGCTCGGGGCGGTGCGCAACCCGCCCGGCAAGTAGCCGCTGCGGCAGACCAGGCCGATGCGACTCGGACCGTCGCCTGATCGCGCTAGCTTGGGGGCAGGGATGAAGGAGACGCGGGGCCGCTTCAGTGCGACGCGGGCGACGATCGCCTGCCTGCTGGTGGTGGCCGTGGCCGCGGCGTGGGTGGTCGCGGCGAACGAGCCCTGGAACGATGAGCCGGCGGCGACCGCCGTTCCCCCCACGGCCTCGCTTCGGACCGCCGCTCTCCCGGCCTCCACGGCCCCGGTCGAAAAGCCGCCGCGGCGAAGCGAGGCGGCGAAGTACGCGCTCGATCCGCGTCCGGCGCGGCTCCCGGCGCAGGTCGACTTCGACAAGCCGCCGGCGGCCGGCGTCCTGTTCGACGTCGACAGCGGCGAGATCCTGTGGCAGAAGGCGCCGACCCGCGAGCTCGCGATCGCGAGCCTTACGAAGATGATGACCGCGCTCATCATCGCCGAGCGCCACCGGCCCGGCGAGAAGGTCCTGATCACCGACGAGGCGCTGGCCTACGAGGGCTCGGGTGTGGGCGTGCTGCCCGGCGGTAAGAAGGTGCCCCTCGAGGCGATGCTCAACGGGCTGCTGCTGGTGTCGGGAAACGACGCCGCGATCGCGCTCGCCCAGCACGACGCCGGCAGCGTCGGCGACTTCGTGCGGCGCATGAACCGGCGCGCCCGCCAGCTCGGGCTCACTTGCAGCCACTTCACTAGCCCGCACGGCCTCCAGGATGAGGGCAATTACTCGTGCCCGCGAGACCTCGCGGCGATCGCCCGAGCCGACCTCGCCGAGCCGCGGATCCGCGCCATCGTGGGCGACGACCACGAGCGCTTCCCCTTCCCGATCAAGGGCGGCTACCTCGACCTGTGGAACAACAACCCGTTGATCCAGAACGGGACGCCCGGAATCACCGGGGTGAAGACCGGCTACACCGAAGCGGCCGGGCGCTGCTACGTGATCACGCGCCGGATCGGCGGCCGCCACCTCGGGGTCGTGCTGCTCGACTCACCCCACCCGCTGCCCCAGATCAACGAGCTGATGGAGGCCGGAGCGGAGGCGTAGGCGGCAGCGCCGCCGGGGCGCTCAGGCGGCACCGCCCCAGAGGATCATCGAGCTGCGGTCGTCGGGGTCCATGCGGACCTTCACGTCGGCGCCCTCGGTGGCCCAGCTCCCCATCGTCTGTTCGTGCATGTACTGGACGAAGGTGGCGGGGTAGGGCGCGCCGTCGGCGGGACGCACCTCGACCTCTACCTCGTACTCGGTGCCGCCGCCCGCGTCGGTGCGGCCCGTCGGGGCAAGGCGCTTGATCGTCGCCGGGGCCTCGACGCCGGACTGATTGAGCTTCGTGACCTTCTGCATGTACTCCATGTCCTGAGAGCTCGGCATCCCGGACTGCATCGCGTCCTTGAACTGGTCCATGAAGCCCATGGCTTCCCCCTTCGTCGATTTGCGGAGGCAGTCTAGGGCGCCGCTGCGACCTAGGGAGCGGCGACCTCGCCGGGAAACGGCTTCGTGTCGGCGACCTCGTGGATCGCGACCTCGGGCCGCGCCGAGATCAGCTCACCGAGGCGCCGCGCGAACTCGTGCAGGTGCGGCTGGGCGAAGTGGCGATCGAGCGCCTCGCGGTCGGCCCACTCCTCGACGGCGATGAAGCTGAGCGGATCCTCGACCGCCGTGAAGAAGCCGTAGCGCATGCACCCCTCCTCGCGCCGCGAGTTGCCCTGCATCTCCTCGAACGCCGCGATCAGATCGTCGCGATCCTCGGGGCGGCATTCGACTCGACCGATCACGATCAGCACACCCGAGAGCATAGAGTCCGGAATCACCCCCGATTTCGAGAGAGGAAGGCGGCACATGGCGAGCGTCGATCAGCGACCGCAGGCGACCGAGCGGGCCGCGGCGGACGACGCCGACCCGGAAGCGGTGCTGTTCAACCCCAGGGCCTACGACGGCGCCGGGCTCGATCCCGAGTCGCGCCGGTTGATGCTGGCGACGATCGAGTTCTTCGAGTCACGCGGCAAGCGGGTGCTCAAGGAGCACGACCGCGATCACGTCTGGTACGCGGACTTCCTCGAGTTCGTCAAGCGCGAGCGCGTCTTCGCCACCCTGCTGACGCCGGCGTCCGAGGCCGGTGGCGATCCGGAGAAGCGCTGGGACACGCGCCGGATCTGCGCCTTCAACGAGATCACCGCGTTCTATGGGCTCGTCTACTGGTACACGTGGCAGGTCTCGATCCTCGGTCTGGGACCGATATGGCAGAGCGAGAACGCGGCGGCGCGACGGCGGGCCGCGGAGCTTCTAGACGACGGCGCGATCTTCGCCTTCGGGCTCTCCGAGAAGCAGCACGGCGCCGACATCTACTCGACCGACATGGTCCTGACCCCCGACGGCGACGGCTTTCGGGCCAACGGCGGCAAGTACTACATAGGCAACGGCAACCTCGCCGGGATGGTCTCGGTGTTCGGCCGCCGCGACGGCGTCGAGGGGCCGGACGGCTACGTCTTCTTCGCCGCCGACAGTCAGCATCCGGCATACCGGCTGATCAAGAACGTCGTCAACTCACAGTCCTACGTCAGCCAGTTCGAGCTCGAGGACTACCCGGTTCGCGCCGAGGACGTGCTGCACACCGGCCCCGCGGCGTTCGACGCGGCGCTCAACACGGTCAACATCGGCAAGTTCAACCTCGGCTTCGCCTCGATCGGGATCTGCGAGCACGCCCTCTACGAAGCGATCACGCACGCCGACGGCCGAATCCTCTACGGCATCCGGGTCACCGACTTCCCACACGTTCGCCAGGCATTCGCCGACGCCTACGCCCGGCTCGTCGCGATGAAGCTGTTCGGCGAGCGCGCGATCGACTACATGCGCTGCGCCGGACCTGAGGATCGACGCTACCTGCTCTACAACCCGATCACGAAGATGAAGGTCACCACCGAGGGCGAGCGGGTGATCGACCTGCTCTGGGACGTGATCGCCGCCAAGGGGTTCGAGAAGGACATGTACTTCGAGATGGCGGCGCGTGACATCCGTGCGCTGCCGAAGCTCGAGGGGACGGTCCACGTGAACATGGCCCTGGTCCTCAAGTTCATGGCCAACTACCTTTTCGAACCGGCCGAGTACGAGCCGGTGCCCGAGCGCCACGACCCGGCCGAGGACGAGTTCCTGTTTCGCCAGGGCCCCGCGCGCGGCCTCGGGAAGATCCGCTTCCATGATTGGCGCGCCGCCTACGACGGGTTTGCGGAGGTGCCCAACGTGGCGCGCTTCGCCGAGCAGGCCGAGGGACTGACGACGCTGCTCACGACGGCGCCGCCATCCGAGGGGCAGATCAGGGACCTGGACTTCATGCTCACGCTTGGAGAGCTGTTCACGCTCGTCGTCTACGGACAGCTGATCCTCGAGCAGGCCGCGCTGCGCGAGCTCGCGACCGACACGATCGACCAGATCTTCGACGTGATGGTGCGCGACTTCTCGGCCTACGCGGCGGCGCTTCACGGCCGCTCGTCCTCGACCGACGCGCAGCAGGCGTGGGCGCTCGCGCAGGTCCGCAAGCCGATCGTGTCCGAGGACCGCTTCGAGAGCGTGTGGGAGAGGGTGCGCGCGCTGGCCGGCGCGTACGAGATGCGGCCTTAGCGGCACCCGCGGTGATCCTATCCAGCAAGAAGCCGCGCCCGACCCCGAGGCACCGGGTGCGATACTCGCCCTCGTGCCACGCCAGGTCGCGGCTGACGACCTCCAAGTGCTCGCGGCCGTGCTCGCTCGCGCCTTCGAGCAAGACGCCGCGACGCGCTGGCTGCTCCCCGACGACGAGTCGTATATGGGGCGGGCCACGCGGTTCTACGAACTTGCGCTACGTGAGGATCTCCCACGCGGCGGCTGCTGGACGACCGACGATCGCCAAGCGGTCGCGCTCTGGGAGCCGCCCGGCGATTGGGGGTTCGCCCAGGAGCGGCTGCCGGAGGTGCTGCCCGAGCTCCAGGACATCTACCAAGACGACTTTCAGCGGGTCGCCGAGTCCTTCGCGACCATGGTTGAGCGCCATCCCCAGGATCCGCACTGGTACCTGTGGATCATCGGAGTCGATCCGGCTCGCCAGGGCCGGGGGCACGGCGCCCAGCTGCTCGACGCGATGCTCGAGCGGGTGGACGCCGAGGGCATGCCCGCGTACCTCGAGGCGAGCACCCCTCGCAACGCCCGTCTCTACGAGCGCCACGGCTTCGAGACAACCGAGATCTGGAGCTTCCCGGGAGGCGGCCCCGAGATCGCAGGTATGTGGAGGGAGCCGCGTTGAGGGAGCCGCGCGATTCCGGTTACACCCGCTCCACCGACGCGGCCACCGCAACGGCCTCGACCACTTCGCTGGTGGCCATGAGGTGTACGCCGATGTTGCGAAGCTCCTCGCGACCACGGTCATAGAGACCGGAGACGGCGTCCTCGGCGAGCACGATCCGGAAATCGCGCTCGCTCGCTTCGTAGATCGACGTTCGAGGGCAGTTGGGGAAGTTGCAGCCACAGAAGACGAGCGTCGAAACACCATGCTCTCGGAGATGCCCCTCGAGTGGTGTGTCGTAGAACGCTCCCCAGCGAGGCTTGTAGATGACGACCTCATCCGCATCCACCTCTTGGACCCGCCCCCTGAGCAGGTCCTCGGACTCGAGGGTGAAGGAGTCAGGAGCCTCGATGATCCCCGGCGCGAGCTGAGAGCCCCTGGAGCCGGGCGCCAGGATCTGCGCTCCCCCTTCCACGGCGGATCTACGGCACAGATCGACGTTGCTCCCGTCGCGCTTGTAAAGGCGGACGACGTGGACTATCGGCCGGCCGGCGCCGCGGAAGGCCCCGGCGAGCGCGGCGATCTGGGGTACGGCCGCTGACGTGCCTGGAATCTCGAGCGGCTCCCCATCGAGCGTGTCGACCTGGGCGTCGATCGTGATCAACGCCGACGAGCGAAAGTCTGGTTCAACGTGGTCCACGGCTCGGTGAGCGTAGCTCCCCTCGGAGGCAGGCAGTATTCGAACCTCGTAACCCATCTTCTGAGTTGAGATTCGCCCCCTAGATGGAGCTAGCCGGACGATTCTCGAACCCCGATTTCGTTCAGCGACTACGCAGGCTGGTCGGTTTGAGGTGCCCGTAGTCGTGAGAGACTCGTCGGGGCATGTCGCAGGACAACGTGGAGAAACTGCAAGCGTTTGCGGAGGAGGCCCTCCGGGACATTCCCGCATTCGTTGACGCGGCGAAGCGCGGCGAGGCCGACATGTCCCTGTTCGACACGGACGTCGTCTACGAGGACGAGAACCTCCCCGACCACGTCGGCGAGAGCTATCGCGGTCATGAGGGGGTGATCCGGGCCGCTGAGCGCTGGGCCGATGCATCCGAGAAACTGACTGTCGAACTCGAGCAGATCGTTGGATCAGGTGACCATCTCGTATCGATCCACATGTTGCGCTCGACCGCGCGCCACACCGGTATCGAGTTCGACTTCCCCCTCGCCTACACGTGGACATTCCGAGCCGGCAGGGTCATCCACTTTCAGTCGTACCGAGATCCCGCCGAAGCCCTCCAGGCCGCCGGGCTGCGGCAGTCGCCGACGGCGCCGCCACCGGCAAGCAACTAACCATGAGATGGAGTTAGCCGGACTCGAACCGGCGACCTCCTGGGTGCGATCCAGGCGCTCTCCCAACTGAGCTGTAGCCCCGGGAAGGGCCCGGGCGCGGGGCCCGGGTGTCGGCGTCTCGATGATGACCCAGATCCGCGGAACCTCGAACGCCAAGGCCAAGCGCGAGCTTCACCGGCAGCCGCTCTATCCGAGCTACCGCGAGGGCTTCCGCGACGTATGAGGTAGAGCTACCGGCGCCGCGCCAAGACCCGGAAGCTGAACTGGGCAGGGTTGGGATCGGTGAGCCCCGCCGGGCTGGTGGCTCGGACCTCGAAAAGATGGCGACGCCGGGCCAGCCGGTTGTACGTGATCGGCGAGCTGCAGGGGGCGAACGCGTGCGCATCGAGCCTGCACTCGAAGCTGGAGCCCGGCTCGGAGGAGGAGAAGCTGAAGGTCGCCGTGCGCCTCCGGCTCCTGGCCGGCGGTCCGGAGTCGATCGTCGTCGACGGTGTCGCGGCCGGCGCCGCCGGCGCCGCCGGCGTGGTCCCGGTGCCGGAGAGCTCGACGCTGTCGACCCCGAACGGCCCGTCGGAACGGATCACCAGCCTGGCGGTGCGCGTGCCGTCGGCCGAAGGAGCGAAGCGGATGAACACCTGGCAGCTCGCCCCGGCGGCCAGCGTCTGGCCCGTGCAGCCGTCGCCCGAGACGAGGAAGTCGCCTGGGTCGGCGCCGGTCGTGGTCGCGCTGGTCATCTGCACCGGCTCAGAGCCCACGGTGACGGTCACTGGCTGTGGTGCGCTGACCCTGCCGATCTCGGTGACGCCCAGCGACAGCGCCGACGGGCTGGCGGTGATCGCCTTCGGGGTCGTGTTAAGCAGGACGACGACGTCGGCTGTGTTGAGGTTCGCCGCCGCGACGTCGTTCTTGCCGTCGTTGTCGAAGTCGGCGATGGCGATCGAGGCGGGAGCGTTGCCGAGCGCGAACGGGCTGCCGGGGGAAGGCGCGTACCCGACGACCGGATCCGGCTGCAGGACGGTCGTGTTGCCGTCGCTGGTGTTGGCGGTCGCAAGCTCGGGCCGGCCTTCGCCGTTGAGATCGCCGGCCGCGATCGCCAGCGGGCCGGCCCCGACCGGATAGGGGCTGCCGGTTGCGGTAAAGAACCCCCCGGAGCCGTTGCCGAAGTCGACGCTGGCGTCGCCGTCGGTCTGATTGGCGGTTGCGAGATCGCTTCTGCCGTCGTGGTTGAGGTCGGGGGCGATGACCGACATCGGGCCGAGGCCGGTCGCAAACGGACTCGAGGGGGCCGGCGCAAAGGTTCCGCCGCCGTTGTTGAGGAGGACGGTGATGTTGTCGGTCCCCGAGTTCGCCGTGGCGATGTCCACGCCGGTGTCGCCGTCGAGGCCGGCGACGGTCACCGACTGCGGGGCGCTCAGCGCTCCGACGCTGACATTCGTGGGCGGCCCGAAGCCGCCGCTCCCGTCGCCGAGCAGGATCGAGACGTTGTTGTCGTTGGCGTTCGCGGTGACGAGGTCGACGTGGGCGTCACCGTTGAAGTCTCCTGCCGCGATCGATACCGGGAAGTCTCCGACGCCGAACGGTCCCGTGGTCACCGGGAAGTCGCCGGTCCCGTCGCCGTACAGAACGCTGACGCTGTCCTGATCACGATTGACGACGGCGAGGTCGGGGATGTTGTCGTGGTTGAGGTCGCGGATCACGACGGCAATTGGTACGGGGCCCGGCCCCGAGCCGACGCTGAAAGGGCTCGAGGGCCCAGGCGCGAATCCGCCGTCCCCGTCGCCGAGCAGCACGCTGACGTTTCCGTCGCTGCCGTTGACGGTGACCAGGTCGGCGTTGCCGTCCTGATTCAGGTCGCCAACCGCGACCCGCGGGACGTTGCCGACCTGGAAGGGGCTGTTCGGAGCAGGAGTGAGGGAGATCGCCGAAGCGGACTGCGGCACCACAAGCACAAGCCCCAGACCGAGCAGGAGAAGGATCGGCAGCCGGTGCGGCCTGCGCTTCACGAACCCCACAACCCGCAGGCTAGGGCATCGGCGCTCCCGCGGCGCAGGTCATCCGCGAGCGCCAACCTCGAGATGGAGCCAGCCGGACTCGAACCGGCGACCTCCTGCTTGCAGGGCAGGCGCTCTTCCAACTGAGCTATGGCCCCTGAAGGGCCATTGTAGGAGCGAGTCGGCCGCTAGAGAGCAGGGATTTCCCCTCGGCGCTCGCGGTTGTCGACCGCGCGAGTTGTGAGAGACTCCGCCGCAAGTGCCGGGATTTCAGGAGGAGAGCGATGGCTGACACCAAGACCGCGGATGCGGAGGCGCTGGGCGAGCGCGAGGCCGACGAAACGTCGCCGCAGGCCGTCGAGGAGGCGAAGCGCGAGGCCGCGGCGGCGGGGGCACCGCCGCCCGGACAGCGGGCCGAGATCTCCAACCTCGACATCGTTCGCCATTACTTCGACATCGCGGCCGACCGGCTCGAGCTTCCCGACGACCTGCGCACCGTCTTCTGGGAGCCCTACCGCGAGGTCACCGTCCAGATCCCGGTCAAGCTCTCGGACGGCAAGATCCACGTCTTCTCGGGCTATCGCATCCAGCACAACGGCGCTCGCGGTCCCTACAAGGGCGGGATCCGGTTCCATCCCGAGGTCGACGTCGACGAGGTCCGCGCGCTCGCCTCGCTGATGACCTGGAAGACGGCGGTCGCCGGCGTCCCCTACGGCGGCGCCAAGGGTGGCGTCAACTGTCCCGCCGACAAGCTCGAGCAATCGGAGCTCCAGAAGATCGCGCGCTCGTTCCTGGACAAGATCGAGAAGGTGCTCGGCCCGACCCGCGACATCCCCGCACCCGACGTCAACACCAACGCCCAGGTGATGGCCTGGATGATGGACGAGTACGGCAAGCTTCACGGCCACACCCCGGCAATCGTCACCGGCAAGCCGATCGCGCTCGAGGGCTCCTACGGCCGCGAGGCGGCGACCGGCCGCGGCTGCGTCTACATGTTCCGCGAGGCGGCGCCCCACCTCGGGATGACGCCCGCCGACACCACCTTCGCGGTCCAGGGCTTCGGCAACGTCGGCTCGTGGGCGGCGCGCATCATGCAGCAGCTCGGCTGCACGATGGTCGCGGTCTCCGACGCCCACGGCGCGATCCGCAACGACGAGGGGATCGACGCCAACGCCCTGCAGGAGTTCATCTCGGCCGGCGGCCTGATCACCGACTTCGACGGCGCCGAGAAGATCGACCCCGACGACCTGATCGCCGTCCCGTGCGACGTCTTCATCCCGGCGGCGCTCGGCGGCATGATCCACGAGCACAACGCGGGCCGCATGCAGTGCCGCGTGATCATCGAGGGCGCCAACAGCCCCACCACCCCGGTGGCCGACGAGATCCTCTCCGAGAAGGGCGTCTACATGATCCCCGACGTGATGGCGAACGCCGGCGGCGTGGTGTGCTCGTACTTCGAGTGGGTTCAGAACCTGCAGCACTTCCGCTGGGACGAGCGCGAGGTCAACGACAAGCTCGGAAACATCATGCGGCGCGCCTATCGCGAGGTCTCGGGGCGAGCCAAGCAGGACAACCTGCCGCTCCGCCAGGCCGCCTACCTGGTCGGGATCGAGCGCGTCGTCGAGGCCGCGCGCACGCGCGGCTACGTCTAGACCCGGCCTACTCGTCCTCGTCGAAGTCGAAGTCCTTCGGCTTGCCCTGCTCGAACCACAGCCGGTCGCTCTCCGGCGTGTCGCGCAGGAACTCCGGCGTCTCTTCGAGCACGTCCTCGCCGTCTTCGGGCTCCTCGCCCTCCGGCTCGAGGACCTCGACGTCCGACTCCTCGACCACCTCGACTGAGCCCTCCGGCTCGGCCGGCTCCCCGGACCCGTTGGCGCCGGCATCGGGTGAGGTCTCGGCGGCCTCGATCTCCTCGGCCCCCAACTCGATCTCCTCGTCCTCGATGTCGATGTCGAGGTCGCTCTCGTCGACCTCGAAATCGCCGATCTCCGCCTCCGGCCCGGTGTCCGGCTCGGACGGGGCAGCGGGTGCGGTGGCCCCCTCTGCCTCCTCTTCGTCGACGCGCCCGAGCTCCCTCTCCATGTCGTGGACCTGCGTGTCCTCCGACGGCGGCGCCGGAGCCTCCGCGGACGGCTCGGGCTCGGGCTCCGCGACCTGGGTCTCAGCGGGCGGCTCCTCCGCGGCGTCGGGGATGTCGATCTCACCGACGACCGTATCGACGAGGCCCGCCTCGGCGGCAAAGTCATGAAAGACGACCTCTCCCGACGACTCCGGCGCTTCGTCGGCGTCCTCGTCGCCACCCGTCTCCGGCTGGGGCGCCGGCGGCGCCTCCGGGGCGGGGCCGTTGGGTGGCGGTGTCTCGACGGGGGGCGTCTCGGCCCCGACATCGCCCGCGGGCTGCGAGCTCGCCGGCTCGGATGCAGGAGCGGTCTCGACCGCCGTCTCGGCGCTCGGGGTGGCGAGCGCGCTGGCGATCGCAGCGTCGGCGGCGCCGGATGCGTCCGGGCGTCCGGGCGGCCCGAATGCCTCGTCTTCGAGCCGCTTGATCTCCGGCTCGTCGGTACCCCGCCTGCGCTTCAGGTCGAGGTGGTCACGAATCGCGTCGTCGAGGATTCCCATGTCTGACCCCGTGTAAGCCTTGCAAAGAATGGCCCCTGAGGGCGACCGGCGCAAGAGCGCCGATTCGCGCATATAGCGCGTTTATTCGTGCGTGCAGGGGCTATCTTCGCCGCTCGACGGCCGGTCCCTGCGCCGCGACGTCGTGCGGCGGACCGGGCGCGCATTCGGTGCGGTTCTTGCCGCCCCGCTTCGCGCGGTACAGCGCCGCGTCGGCCGCGGCGATCAGGCCCTTGGTGTCGCTCGCAGCGTCGGGCGCCGAGGCGACCACCCCCAGGCTGGCGGTGACCTCGATCTCACCCGAGCCCTCGACCAGGGGTATGCGGCTCTCCTCGATCGCGGTGCGTATCCGCTCCGCGACCTCCAGTGCCCCGTCGCGCCCCGTCTCCGGCAGCGCGACGATGAACTCCTCGCCCCCGTAGCGCGCCGGCTCGTCGACCCCGCGCGACTCGCCCTGGAGGATCCGCCCCACGGTTCGCAGCACCTCGTCTCCCTGGAGGTGGCCGTAGGTGTCGTTGACCTGTTTGAAGTCGTCGATGTCGAGCAGCACGATCGAGATCTGATGCCCGAAGCGCTCGGCGCGCACGGCCTCCTTCTCGATCAGCTCGCGGAAGCGGCGCGGGTTGGCAAGCCCGGTCAGCTCGTCCCTGACGGCCTGCTCGGAGACCAGCTCGTGGAGATCGATGTTCTCCACCGACACAGCCGCCTGGCCGCACAGATAGCGGAGCATCTCCCGCTCGGCGTCGTCGAACGGGGTCCCCGGTCTGGCGATCGCCATCACCGCATCGGGGCTCGACCCGTCTCCGAACGCGCCGAACGGCTGAGCCAGGGCGACCGCGGCGCCGCGGCGAGCGTCCTCCGGCTTGCCCTTTTCGAGCGCGCCATCGATCGCAGCCGCAAGGGCATCGGGCAGTCCCGCGCCCTCCAGGTCGCCGGCATCGACCTCGAGCCGACCGTGACCCGCGAGCACGACCCGCGCCGCGCTCGCCTCGCACGCGGTCAGCGCGGTCTCGGCGACTATCTCCAGCAGAGCCCGGCGATCGAGCCCGGACGCGAACGCCTCGCCGATCCTCTGCACCGAGCGCTCGAGCTCGACGCGCTGGCGGCGCAGCTCGTCCATCTGATCGCTGAGCTGGTCGCTCATCTTGTTGAACTCGCGCGCTAGTCCGGCCATCTCGTCATTGCCCTCGACCGGCACCCGCTGGCTGAAGTCGCCGCCGCCGACCCGGCGCGCGGCGCTGAACATCTCGCGCACCTGGCCCGAGAGCGAGCGCAGCAGGAGGACGATGAAGAACACGGCCACCGCGAAGAAGGCGGCGAGCGCGCCGGCTACGAGCGGCGGAGTGGCGCCGAATCCCTCGTCCCCGCGCGGCGCAAAGACCGCAAGCCTGACGCTCGGGTCCGCGCCGCCCGGCGAGACGGCGGCGACCCGGTAGTCGCCGGAGGGCAGCTCGGCGTCCTGGGCCTCCTCGTCGTCGGGCACGTCGGCATCGTCGATCTTGGTCGTCGACGCGAGCGCCCTGTCGCCTCGCAGCACCGCGACGTCGCGGCCGGTCAGCCTCTCGACCTTCGCGACGAAGTCGTTCGCCCGGAGCGGAGCGGCGACCACGCTTCCGATCGGGCCGTCGGGGCCGCGCAGCTCGAGCTCGGCCGTCGCGATCCCGTCGCTGGGGCCGGCACTCGCAAGCTCGTCGCCTGTCCGGTCGAGCACGGTCAGCGACGCCAGCGCGAGCTCGCGACGGAGTCTCGCCGCGGCCGCCACGGCCGCCGCTTCGTCGTCGGCGCGCAGAGCCTCGGCAAAGGCCTCATCGCTCCCCGCAACGCGCGCATCGGCTCGCGCCGCGTGCTCCGACTCGTCGTAGAGCGCCAGCGCCGTCTCCATCGCGGCCCCGACGCGGGCGTCCGCCTTGCCGGTTCGCGAGTCATCGGCGAGGACGCTGACGAGCACCGCCACGGCCACCATCGGCAGCGCGACGATCAGGACGAAGAACAATGTCAGGCGTCTGCGGAAGCTCACCCTGCTCAGCAGCTTAGATCGGCCTCCGGAGCGGGCATGATGAGTTCCGTTCACGGATCCCCGCATGGCACCGCCGAATTCACCCCCAGCGTGGGATCGGGCGGCGCTCACACGGGTATCCTTGGAGGCGTCGCCCGGGCGCCCGCCCGGGCTTCCCACGGGGCTATAGCTCAGTTGGGAGAGCGCCTGGATCGCACCCAGGAGGTCGCCGGTTCGAGCCCGGCTAGCTCCACTTCAGCTGGCGCGTCACGAAGTTGGTCATCAACTGTGTGGCGCGTTGAGGATCGTCGAGGTGGGGCCAGTGGCCGCTGTCCTCGAAGACTGCGATCTCAGCGCTCGGAAAGCTCTCGCGCTGATGCTGCGCTTGCTCAACCGGAATGAAGGGATCATGGCGCCCCCAGATGACGAGCGCCGGCTTCTCCAGCGGCCGCAGCACGGGGGCCAGAGCACCCATCGCCTCGGCCGGCGTCGCGCGGTAGAAGCGCATCGCTGCCCGGCGCGTCCCCCGATCGTATTCCGCCGACATCCGGTCGATGACGGCGGGGGGCAGACGGCGCGGCTGGGAGTTCAGCCAAGAGATGGCGGCATGGAAGAGCCGGCGGGTCGTGGACGCGACGAGGAACTCGCCGATCCCGCGCGTGCGATAAAGGCGCGCAAGCAGGTGCCAGCGAAAACCCAGCAGATTCCCGGTGTCGATCAAGACGCCGCTCGCAAACTGCTCCGGGTGATTGACCGCCCAGAGCAGCGCGAGACCTCCCAAGTCGTGCATCACAAGGTGGGTGCGCTCGACCCGGAGCTCCGTTAGGGCCGCCTCGATGAACGCTGCGTAGCTGAGCGGCGAGTAGTCCCAGTGTCGAGGGCGCTCAGCGTGTCCGAAGCCGGGAAGGTCGAATGCGATGACCCTGCCGAGCTCAGCCAGCCGCGGCTGCGCGAAGGCCCAGTCCTCGGCGGAGCCCGGGTTGCCGTGCAGAAGCACCATGGCTTCTGAGCTGTCTTGCGAACCGCCCTCGATCACTCGGGTCTCGAGGCCGAGGGCGCGCATGCTCCGCGTCCGAAGCGCTCCGGGCCGTCGAAGCTGGGGCGTGATAGCCGCCTGCCGCCCGCCAACTCGCCGGAATCGGTCGGTCACTGAGTTCCTGTCGTTTGCGCGGCCTCGAAACGTTCGCGCAAAGCGACCAGCTTGCGATCGCCTGCCGAGCCACCGAGGCGAACGGTGGTGTCCTCGATGTCGGCGCACTTGGCCGCGCGCCGGGAGTAGCGACGCCCGAGACCCGGAAGGCGGTGCGGCCAGCGGAGTATTCGCGGATAGAAGACGACGCCATCGGCGTTACCTTCGGCGGCGGCGACGATCGCCGCGGCGGCGGATTCCACATTGCCGAGACCGGGCCGTCCGTCGAGCCAACCATCCGCACCGGCGAGCGCGCGGTTCTCGCGCGAGGCGGGTGTGTCGACCGGGCCGAGGGCAACCTCCACCACGCGCACGCCGCGTGGCCCGAGCTCGAGCTGTAGGACTTGGGTCGCCACCGCCAACGCCGCGCGGGAGGCGGCGTAGTGGCCGAGGTGAGGGAACGGGGACACCTGGGCCATCGAGCCGACGTTGACGATCGCGCCGCCACCCTGGTCGAGCATCCGCGGTGTGAGCGCCGCCACCAGGGCGAACGGGCTCCAGAGGTTCGTCTCGAGGACCTCGCGCGCCTCGTCCCGATCCCCGACGACCCACGTCAGCCCCTGGACGCTCGCCCCGGCGTTGTTGATCAGCACCTCGACCCCGCCCAGGGCGTCGACCGCCCGCTCAGCCAGGCCGACCGCCTGACCGCGCTGCCCAAGATCGGCAACCAGGACCGCAGGGCGTACGCCGCCAGCCGCGGCGACGTCATCCGCGAGCGCGGCCAGCCGCTCCCGTCGACGGGCCGACAGCGCCAGTCGCGCACCCCGAGCGGCCAGGCATCTGGCGACCTCGGCACCGATCGCGCCCGATGCCCCCGTGATCAGCACCGACCTTCCTTCCAGCGTCGTCATCGCAGTTGTCGTTTCGACCGCACGGTCTAAAACACGTTAGCATGGTTTCGACCGTTCGGTCGATACCCTCCGGGACGTGCCGAGAAGAGCGAAGCTGCGCCCGGACGAGCCCGGCCGCGCGAGGGTGCTCGCCGCGGGCCGCGAGCTGTTCGGCGAGCGTGGCTACCACGCCACATCGATCGCCGAGATCGGCGAGCGCGCCGGAATCGCCAAGTCAGTCCTCTACCACTACTTCCACTCCAAGGCCGGCCTCTACGAGGCGATCGCTGAAGCCGAGACACAGGCACTCGTCGAGCGGGTCGCAAAGGCCGTGCCCGCCGACCCTCGGGCGCCGCGACTGCGGGCGGGCGTTGAAGCCTACCTCGGGTTCCTGGCCGAGCGCCCGGCCACCTGGCGGCTGCTCGTCCGCGACCCGCCGGTCGACCCCGCGCTCATCGAGGTCCACGAGCGCCTCGCCAAGCAGCGCTCGGCGGCGCTCGCCGCGCTCCTGGCAACCCCGGCCAAGCGCACCAACGCGACGTTGCACGTCGAGCTCGTCGCCACCGCTATCCGCGCCTTCGCAGCCTGGTGGTACGAGCACCGCGAAGTCCCACAGGAGCGGATCGTCGAGGCGATCATCGACGTCGCGCGAGCCGGAGGTCGGCATGGGTAACGACGAACAGCCGAGCAAGCTCTATCCAAGGAGCCACCTATGACGACTCCCGTGGCGTTCTTCCAGGATCCAAGCGGCAACGCCCTCTTGCTCCACCACCGCTACGCGCCACGGGCGCCTCACACCTGGCGCCCACCCGGCCGCTATTCGCGGCCCAGCAACGAACGCCACTCCCGGGCGACCACGAGCAGGGATCGCCAGATTCCCAGCTGTCTGGCGATCTCGATCGTGTCCGAGTAGCTCCAATCCTCAGCGATCCGGCCGTCCTCGAAGCGGCTGACGGTCACTCCGGGCAGCTCGACCGCTCGGCCCCGGTTCGTCCCCTGAAGCTTCCAGTGGCTGGCCACGAGATCGCCCTCGGTCGCTTGTCGCTCGACACTGAAGCGAAGGTCAGGGAAGACGCGCTGATAGAGCGCCACCGACCGTCGAGCGCCTTCGTGCCCATGGAACTCCATGGAGTTCACGTGGTCGACGAAGTGCGGCGCGTAGCAGCGCTCGAGATCCTGAGGCGACTGCCCCGAGCAGACCCGCTCAATCGCGTGGCGAGCCGTGGAGGCGTCGCCGGCCGTTGGCGCCATCCGTTGGAGCGTGGCGGTGCCTAGCGCTACGCCCGGCCGGCCGCCAGCAGCGCCAGGTTGGAGAGCCTCACGGCGCCGCCGTCGCCGCTCTGCTGCCGGATGGCCTCGGTAATCGCCGCCCAGGTCTCCTCCTGGACCTCCGGAGGGTGCGGGTCGATCATCGCGCTTACCGGCGGGGCGATCTCCTTGATGAAGGTCGTGAACTCCTCGGGAGACTGCCACTCGATGCTGACTTCGGCCTCCTCGATCTCGACGTCGGAGAAACCACCCGCTTCCAGCAGGCCGCCCAGCGCCTCGGGTGTGGGGCGCGAGAGCGGGCCGGGCGTTCCCGGCGGGGGCGGCGGCACCTCGAGCCGCTCCATCGCGGTCCGCATCGGAACCGCAAGCATCGGCACATGCTCCGGCGGTCCCCAGGAGCTGATCGCCATTCGCGCTCCGGCCTTGAGGAAGCCGCGGATCCGCGCTGCCGCCGCCTCGCCGTCAGGCTCGAAGATGATCCCCCAGCGTGAAAGCGCGGCGTCGAAGCTGTTCTCCGGATAATCCAGGCCCGCCGCATCCGACTCGACGAACTCGATGTTCTCGAGCCCGGCGGCGGCGGCGCGCTCACGGCCGAACGCGATCATCTCGGCCGAGATGTCGGTGGCCGTCACGCTGCCCTCGGGGCCGGCCGCCCTGGCCGCGCTCAGCGAGGGCTCTCCGTAGCCGGCGGCCACGTCAAGCACGCGGCTCCCGGGCTCGACCCCGGCCAGCTCGACCAGGCGCTCGCTGATCCCGCTCGTGGCCCCGTCGATCAGCTCCGACCACTTGCGCCAGCCGGTCGCCGCGCTGTCCCACTGCTGCCGCTGAGTCCCTCTGAACTCGACGGGATCAAGCGCCTTCGACTCCATGTGGTCTCCTCCGGTTGGGCCTGCCGCTGCGGCGCGAAGCCTATGAGATTCCGGTCGCGGAGAGGCTCGTGGCCGCGCCGCCGGATCTCAGGAGTCGATCAGGTCTGAGCTAGCTCGCCCACCGCTTGGAGGCGAGAGAGCGAAGCTTGAGGATCCGCCTGCTCCTTCGCCTGTCGCAGCGCGAGATCTGCCTTGGCGACCAGGCGTTCGGGGCTGTCGGCATCTCTCGGGAAGAGCGCCCAGCCGAAGCTCGCGCGCAGCTCGAAGTCGGTCAGTCCGAGCCGCCCGTTTGCCTCCTCAAGTCTCGCCCCCATCCGGTGCGCCAGCTTCTCCATGCCGGCGTCGTCGGCGCCGGCCGCGACGATCGCGAACTCGTCGCCGCCGAGCCTGGCCACGAGGTCGCCGTCCCGCACTGCGCCCGTGAGTGCCACCGCGACCTCGCACAGCACGCGGTCTCCCTCCGGATGGCCGTATTTGGTGTTGACCTCCTTGAACGAGTCCAGGTCGCAGAAGATCAGCCCGAATCCGTCGTCGCTGCTGCGCCTTCCGCGCAGCGATTCATGGAGTCGCTGCTCGAAGACGCGGCGGTTGACAAGGCCGGTGAGCGCGTCGTGGCGTGCCAGCTCGACCATGATCTGCTTGCCGCCCATGATCAGGCCGCCGAGAATGAAGAAGGTCGGGGTGAGCACCAGGGTTTCCCCGAGCAGCCCCCCATCGACCGCGTTGGAGTCGTAGAGCAACGGAAGCAGCAGCACGAGCACGCAGCCGACCACATGTGGGATCGCCTCGCGGGGGGGATAGAAGTAGGAGGCGTAGACGACGATGAACAGCAGGTAGAAGCGCGCCGGCGATTCCGCGCCTCCGGTGGCCGCCATGGCGACCGCCGTCAACGGAAGGCCCCCCGCCGAGGAGAGATGCGAGATCAGCGGGTGAACCCGGCGCCAAGGGATGACGAGCAGGCAGACCAATCCCCAGGCGGCCGCAGTCGCCGACAGCGCGAGCACGACCGGCCAGTGGCTGGTCTCCGTGCCGGGAACCAGCAGCAGCAGGCTCACGGTCACAGCCCCGATCAGGTAGAGCAGACCCGCGACGCGTCCGGCGAGCTCGCGCTCCTCCGTTACCTCGAGGGCGCGTAGCCCTCGCGTCGATCCCATCAGCGATCTCACGTTGCTCCTCTCCCAATACCGCTATCGGCGCTTGAAATCAAGCGCTTGACCGCTCGACGCGCTATTTCCGTGCGCGGTGGCGCCCAGCAGGCGCCCGGCGGCGCGTTAGAAGCGCGGCTTGCCCTCGTCGAAGCGCTCGAGGCCGTCGTCCGGGATCGGCTCCCAGGGCGCCGCGTAGGCCACGTAGGTCCGCCAGCTCGGGCGAACCCCGGGATCCCCGTCGAAGGCGCCCAGTCGCACGCTCATCTGCGTCGGATCGTCCGGGTTGCGGCTGAACAGGTGCGCACCGCACTCGCGGCAGAAGCACTTCTCGAAGCCCCCTTCGGGGTGCCGCCACGCCTTTACGAGGTCCTCGCCCTCGACGAGCCGGAACGTCCGCCCGTCGATCCTCGCCTGGGCGGACGAGGCGGTCCCGGTACGTCGCTGACAGCGCGTGCAGTGGCAGTAGCCGGCGGCGTGCGCGGGCTCCGTCAGCTCGAAGCGAACGCCGCCGCACAGGCAGCCGCCGGTCATGGACGGATCGCTCTTCGCAGGCAAGCCTCCGAGGATATGAGCTAGGCGTAAAAGGCGCCCAGCCGCTCCGCCTCCTGATCCAGCTCACGCCGGATGGAGCGGTCGAGCCCGCCGAACGGCTCGAGCTTCACGCGATCCTTGTCGTAGCGCCACGTGCCCGCCACCGCGCCGTCGACGAGGAACGTGTTGACCGAATGGGGAGTCTTCGTGTTGAAGATCCGGGGCCGGTACTCCTCGGGCAGGATCCCTGTCCGCCGCGCGTGGACGAGCAGGGTCGAGTCCCAGACCGGCAGCAAGCGAGCGGGCGCCGGGGTGTCGGGATCCGGGAGCGGCGCGCGTGCCACGTCGAGCAGCTCGGAGCCGTCCTCGGCGCGGAAACGGCGCAGCCGCAGGCGACCCAGCGCGGGCTCGAGTCGCTTGACCGGCAGACCGGTCCAGCTCGCGATGTCGTTTCGAGGCGCCGGGCCGAAGCCGCTCAGGTAGCGCTTGACCAGCAGCTCGATTCCGTCTCCCTCGTCGACCTGCGGGGGTCCGAGCCACTGCTCGGCCGAGGCGTAGACATCGGCCCGCCGCCGCTCCCACGTCCCCGCGGGCGGGGCGCGCACGAGATCGGTCCACAGCCCCAAGCCGTTGAACAGCGTGGCGCCGGGCCTGTCCAGGAGCTCGTCGATCTCGGCGCGGGTCATCGGGCCCCTGGCGAGCGCCGCCCGCACGCGCTTCGCAGCCGGTGCTATCTGGCTTGCGCTCACGCCGCGCCTGGAGCGCAAGAATTGCTCGCGTCGGGCGCTGCGGATCGCGATCGAGAGCGGCCAGTAGTCACGCGCCGAGACGAGGTGGATCGTCGATCGCATCAGGGTTCCCTGGACGACGCTGCGCCGCTTCAGGGCATCGGTCAGGTCGTCGCGCTCGAAGCCCTCGAACCGCGACCACAGGCCCACGTACATGGAGGGCGCGTACTGCGCCTGGATGCCGCCGATTCGCTCCAGGATCCTCGGAAGCGGCCCGCGGGCCCGCTCGAGCAGGAGTTGACGCGCCAGCAGGGCGCGGTTGAGGTCGCGCCGGGTGAGCGTCCGCCCGCTCATCCGGATCGCGGCTCGAGCACCACGACCGGCAGCTCTCGCGTCGCGATCTCGCGATAGTGGTCGTAGCCGCGATAGGCCTCGACGAAGCGGGGCCAGAGCGCCTCGGCCTCGTCCGCGGTCGCGAGCCGGCCGCGAACCCCGTGCCAGGCGCCCTTTACGAACGCGTCGGCTTCCGGGCTCGCCCGGAGATTGAGCCACCACGCCGGCGGGCGGGCGGCTGCCGCGTTCGCCGCCACGACTGCGAACCCGTCTCGATGCGGCACGAAGAACACCGGCGCCTCGCGCGGCTTGCCGCTGCGGCGCCCGGTTGTTCGCAGCACCAGCACATCGGCGCCCATGAAGCGCTTGCCGATCCGACCCCGCGAGACGCGAAGCGCCAACGCGTGCGCTCGCGTGGCGAGCGCGCTGCCGGGTCGATTGGCCAGACGCGGGCTGAGCCGCGAGTACAGCTCGGCGGCTCGCGAGGTGACCCGGCTCACGCCTTCGCCCCGGGGACGCAATCGGCGACCGCGAGGAAGCGCCCGCACAGCGCCCGTCCGAGCTCGTTCCAGCGTTCGATCTCGCCCCTCGTGTCAGCCAGCAGCTCGGCGGGGTCGATCCCCGCGCGGGCCGCGTCGGGGTCGTTTGCGCGCTTCCCGATCCAGCGTTCGATGGTGGCCCTCGTGACCTCGGCGTGGAACTGGATCCCCCAGGAGCGCTCAGCGGCGCGGTAGGCCTGGACGCAGACTGGGCTGCGTGCCAGAGCGCTCGCGCCCGGCGGTGGCGTGGCCTCGAAGCTGTGCCACTGAAAGGCCTCGAAGCGCTGCGGCAGCCCACCCACCACGGGGTCGTCGGCCGCCTCGGCCGTCAGCTCCACGTCGTGCCAGCCGATCTCCGAGCGCGAGGCGCGGCCGGCGGAGCCCCCGCCGACCTCCGCGAGAAGCTGGGCGCCGAGGCAGACCCCGAGCACCGGCGAGCTGTTGTCGACGAGTCCGCGAAGCAGCCGCTTCTCGTCGCGGAGCCATGGGTGCTCGTCCTCCTCGTCGACGTTGATCGCCCCGCCGAGCACGATCGCCGCCCCGTAACCATCCGGCTCCGGCGGAGGCGCATCGGGCGGGCGCCACTCGACGAGCTCGTGGCCGGCGTCAGCGGCCGCCTGGGCGAAGACCCCGGGGCCGGCGTCAGCCTGATGGACGATGGTGAGCACGCGCATCCAGATCAGGTCTACCATCTCCCCTGATGCAGGTCGTACGGATGGCAGGGATCGCGGGCGTCGTGGCAGTTCTCAGCGTCGCGGCGCTGGCATCCGCCCACGTCGTCAAGTACCCGACGAACTCGGTGAGCGTCGACTACACGAACTCCGACGACCCCGCCGCCGACGAAACCGACTACTTCTCAGGCGCGGTTTCGGCGAACAAGGCCGCCTGCCAGACGAACCGCGAGGTCGTCGTGATCGCCGACGTGCCCGGCGTGGACATCGAGCTGGGTAGCGACAAGACGACCTCGACCGGCGACTGGAAGGTCTTTGCAGAGGACGTCGCGGCAGCAAGCTACTACGCGTCGGCGGACCGCAAGACGCTGAAGCTCACCGTCAACCACCGTCACATCTGCACCGCGGTCCGCTCCCAGAGCATCGGGGCCGGTCCCTGAGCCGTCCCGACCCCGCTTCGCCCCGCCGCGCGGCTGGTAGCCGTCTCCCGGCCGCAATCGTTCCCCGCTCTACCATCCTCGCTCATGCGCATCGACGACCTGCTCGCGCAGCACAGGCCGCTGTTCTCGTTCGAGTTCTTCCCCCCCAAGACCCCCGAGGGGGTCGAGACGCTGTACGAGACGATCCGCACCCTGGCTCCGCTCGAGCCGGGCTACGTCTCGGTCACCTACGGGGCCGGCGGGGCGACGCGCGACGGCACGGTCGAGATCTCGACGACGATCAAGCGCGAGCACGGGATCGAGACGATGGCCCACCTGAGCTGCGTCGGCGAGACGCTCGAGCGACTGCGCGAGATCCTCACCAGGCTCGACGAGGGCGGAATCGAGAACATCCTTGCGCTGCGCGGCGATCCGCCGCGCGGCGAAGCCGAGTTCAAGCCTCCGGAGGGAGGGCTGTCCTCGTCGGCCGAGCTCGCGGCGCTGATCTCGCGCGAGTTCGACTTCGCGATCGGGGGCGCGTGCTTTCCCGAGGTACACCCCGAGGCCCCCAGCCTCGAGGCCGACATCGCGTTCCTGAAGACGAAGGTGGAGTCCGGCGCGAGCTTCCTGATCACCCAGCTGTTCTTCGACAACAACGCCTACTTCGACTTCGTGCCCGCGGCGCGGCGCGCCGGGATCGACGTCCCGATCATCGCCGGCGTGATGCCGATCACGAGCTACGCCCAGATCAAGCGCTTCTGTCAGATCTGCGAGGCAGTGATCCCCGACCCGCTCGCCGAGGCGATGGAGGCGCTGGGCGGCGATGAGGAGGCCGAGTTCGAGCTCGGCGTCGCCTATGCGGCGCGCCAGTGCGAGGAGCTGCTCGCCGGAGGGGCCCCCGGGGTCCACTTCTACACGCTCAACAAGGCGCCCGCCACGCGCGCCATCCTCGGCGCGCTGAAGGCGGCGCGGCCGTGGGAGCGGGCGCCCGCCGAGCCGACCCCGCTGCCGGCGAGCTAGCGGCGCTCAGTCCGAGCCGCGCTCGAACGCCTGCCGCGCCTCATCCTGTTCGAAGAAGGCCTCGAAGCGCACGATCTTGCCGTCCCTGAAGCCGAAGATCGAGCCACCTCGCTGCTCGACCCGAAGGCCATCGCGGCCGACGAACAGGCTGCGACTCAGCGCCAGGACGTCACTGCCGCGCTCGGCGAGCTGCTCGATCTCGACCCGGTGCTCGCGCCAGATGTCGAGCCACTCGTCCCACGACTGACGTAATTCGTCCCTGCCGTGATAGACGCTGCTGTCGATCTGTCCGACGGGTTGAACGAACTCGATCTGCTCGTCGAAGAGCTGTAGCAACTCGGTCTCCTCGCGGCTTCCCCGGCGAGCCTCGGAATCCGTGCTGAGCTGGTTGAAGAGCTCGTGGACCCGCCGGACGACGCCCGCGTTCGCCGACTCAACCATGTTCCGAGCCTAACCGGGCGCGGCATTAGACTGGCGCGCCGATGGCCGAATTCGACTTCGAGGGCCACACGATCACGTACGACGAGTACGGCGATGGCGACCGCGTGCTCGTCCTGATCCACGGCCTGCTGATGAACAGCCACATGTTCGAGCGCCTCGGCCCCGAGATGGCGAGGCGGGGAAACCGGGCAGTCTGCATCAACCTGCTCGGCCACGGGCCGTCGGACGCTCCGGAGGAGCTCCCGTACTACTCGATGAGCTCATTCGCCGATCAGGTCGCCGCGCTGCTCGACGACCTCGAGGTCGAGCAGGCCGTGGTCGGCGGGACCTCGCTCGGCGCCAACGTCTCGCTCGAGTTCGCCGCCCGCACTCCCGAGCGCGCCCGCGCCCTCTTCATGGAGATGCCTGTGCTCGAGAACGCGCTGCTGGCCGTCGCCGTGATCTTCACGCCGATCATGGTCGCGCTCGAGCTCGGCGCGCCGCTGCTTCGGCTGTCCGCGGGGACGCTGCGGCGCGTCCCGCGCACGAACTACCTCGTCGATATCGCGCTCGACTGGGCCCGCCGTGACCCGAAGCGCTCCGCGGACGTCCTCCAGGGCCTACTGCTGGGCCGCAGCGCCCCGCTCCCTCAGGAGCGAAAGCAGCTTCGGATGCCGGCACTCGTGATCGGGCACCCCAACGACCCGCTCCACCCGTTCAGCGACGCCGACATGGTCGTCGGTGAGATGCCGAAGGCCCGCCTCGTCGACGCCAACTCGATCCTCGAGTGGCGCATCAGTCCCGGCCGCCTCGACGACGAGCTGGCCGCATTCCTCGACGAAGTCTGGGACAGCTCGCCGACGACGCGGCGGCGCAAGCCGAGCGGCAAGTCGAGCGGCAAGCCGCGGGCGAAGAAGACCGGCGGCAAGCCCGCTCGCAAGCAGAGCACGAACCGCGGCAAGGCGACGGCCCGAAAGGGCACGAGAGCCCGCTAGGACAGCCGGTTGACGACCCGCAGGATCAGCGGGTCCATCTCGCCCACGCCGCCGCCGCCGCGGTCCATCTTGCGGTCCTGGCGCTCGAGCAGCGCGGTCGTCAGCCGCGTGCCGAGGTAGCGCAGCGGCTCGCCGGGCAGACGCGACTCCTTCTGGTCGACGAACACGAGGTTCGTGAGCTCGCTGTCGCGCCCGGTCACGAGATCGGCGAGTGTCTGTCCGACGGTGTGGCTCGGCGCTACGCCGTGGCCGTTGTAGCCGTAGCCGTAGAGCACGCCGCCGCCGAGCGAGCCGACGTAAGGGAGGAACGTCCCCGTGATCGCGACGCAGCCACCGTAGGCGTGCGTGAACCGCACGTCCGACCACATCGGAAAGAACTGCGACCACGCGCCGCGCAGCTGATCGAAGACGTAGTCGTTGCGCATATGGCGGATGTCCATGTCGTTGCCGCGGTAGTAGGGAGCGAGGCGCCCGCCCCAGACAACCCGGTTGTCGGCGGTGAGGCGGCCGATCGTGATGAAGTTGCGCTTGTCCTCGAAGCCCTCGCGGCCGGGCCAGGCGACGCGTCCCAGCTGATCGTCGGTCAGCGGCTCGGTGACCATCGCGTAGCTCCAGATCGGGACCACGCGGCCCTTGAACTGGTCGAAGGCGTGCTGGTAGGCGTTCGTCGCGACCACGATCCGCTCCGCCTCGACGGCGCCGCGCTCGGTCGTGACGCGCCCGCTCGAGATCGCGGTCGCCGGCGAGCGCTCATGAACCCGCACCCCCATCTCGTCGATGACGCGCGCCAGACCGCGGGCGAGCCTCTGGGGGTTGATGAGAGCACCGCGGCGCTCCTTGAGCACGCCGCGGACGATCGGCGAGCCGATCACCTCACGAGCGCGCTGATCCTCGAAGTACTCGAAATCGGCCTCGGCGCCGATCCGCCGCGCGGCTTCGAGGTCGCGCTCGAGGCGCCACATCTGGCCGTCATTGACGCCGACGCCGGCGAACCCGCAGAGGTCGTAGTCGGCCTCGACGCCGTGCTCGTCGCAGAACCCGCCGATCTCGACCACCGAACGCGCCACCGCCTCGTGCGCTGCCCCCGCCCGCTCGGCCCCGTGGCGCTCGACGAGGTGGTGCAGGCTCATGTCGAGAACCGTCATCGCGTAGCCGTCGTTGTGGCCCGAGGCCCCTGACCCCGCCCAGCTTCGCTCCACGATCGTCACCTCGAGCGCGGGGTCGGCGCGCTTGAGGAAGTACGCGGTCCACATACCCGTGTAGCCGCCGCCGACGATGCAGACGTCGGCGCGCTCGGTGCCCTCCAGCGGCGGTCCCGGCACCACCGGCTCGGTCTCCCACCAGTAGATGCTGTGTTTCTCACCGGGCAAGCCGTGGCGAGTCTACGCCAGGCCTTTGCTTGCGTTGAGGCCGATCATCTAGCCTTTCGCGGCCATGACCGGCCGCCGCCCGATCGCCCATTTCGCGCTCGCCGGCGCGACCGCGTGTGCGAGCCTCGCGCTCGCCGCGTGCGGAGGCAACGACGAGGGGACCACGAGCGCGGCGTCCAGCAGCACGACGGCGCCCGGTGCCACCGGGCCGACAGGCCAGCATCCGAAGCCGGTGCCCGAGCAGGCCCACATAGATCCCTCGACCGGATCGTCAAAGGGACTGAAGCCCGACGGGCGCGAGGGGACAGAGCCTCCGCCGGTCGCCGAGGACGATCTCGAGCCGGCCGCGAACGCCGCCGGCTGCAAGCTCCAGCTCAATCTCCCCGACGAGGGCAACAAGCACCTGGCGCCCGGGGCCCCGGAGCCCGACTACGAGACGGACCCGCCCACCTCGGGGCCGCATGACCCCACCCCCATCGCGGATGGCGCTTATCGCAGCACACCCGACCCAGTGAATTTCGTGCACTCGCTCGAGCACGGTCGGATCGAGATCCAGTACAGCCCCGAGCTGCCCGAGGCCGACCAGCTGCTGCTCAAGGGGATCTTCGACGAGGATCCAGACGGCGTGCTGCTGTTTCCCAATCCCGATATGCCCTACGAGGTGGCGGTGACCGCCTGGACGAGGCTCGCGGGCTGCGCCTCCTACGACGAGTCGGTGCTCGACGTAGTGCGCGACTTCCGCGACCAGTTCCGCGGCAAGGGGCCCGAGAAGATCCAGATCTGATGGCGAGCCGCAAGCAGGAGAAGGAACGGCTTCGTCAGCAACGCCTCGAGGCGGAGAAGCACGAGGCGGAGGCGGCCCAGCGCCGCCTGATGCTCGGTTACCTGGTCGCCGGGCTGCTCGCCGCCGCGGTGGTCGCCGGCCTCGTGATCGTGATCCTCAGCGGCGGCGGCGGCGGGGGCGGCAAGGAGGGGCCGGCGGAGGCCCACATCGCCGCCCAGACCGGTACGCCGCCCGAGGGCGTCGAGCCCGACGGTCGCGAGGGCACCCCGCCGCCGCCGGTCCAGCAGGCCGACCTCCAGGAGGCAGCGAAGGCCGCGGGCTGCGAGCTGATGCTCGACCTTCCCGACGAGGGCAACTCCCACCTCAAGCCGAGCGAGACCGCACCCGACTACAAGACCAACCCGCCGACTTCGGGCGACCACGTCGTGCCGCCGCTTCAGGCCGCCGACGGCGCCTACCTCGACCCGATCCCGCCGGTCAACTACGTGCACTCGCTCGAGCACGGTCGGGCCGAGATCCAGTACAGCCCGGACCTGCCCGAGGCCGATCAACTCGTGCTGAAGGGCGTATTCGACGAGAGCCCGGGCGGGATGCTGCTGTTTCCCAACCCCGACATGCCGTACGAGGTCGCCACGACCGCGTGGACCCAGCTGATGGGCTGCAAGCACTACAACGAACGCGTCGTCGATGCGATCCGGGCGTTCCGCGACACCTACCGCGGCCAGGGCCCCGAGCCCGTCCCGTTCTAGTACGACCGGCACGCTGCACGCGGCCGTGCAGCCGTTGAACCGGTACGGCGAATCCCCCCGGCCTGTGGTGTGTTCTCGGAGGTGATGGCGGGAAGGCTGCGATTCCTGCTCCTCGCCGCGGTCTGCGGCGCGCTTGTCTGGGGCGTGGCCCCGGCGCTGTCGCTGAGCCCCTACGCCCCGGGCGCGGTCGACTTCACCCAACCCGTGCCCGAGGTCGTCGAGCTGGAGGGTCCAGGCTCGGCGCCGCCTCAGGCCCGATCGGCGGCGGACTCGCACGGCGGCGACGGGCCCGTGCGCTTCGTCTCGCCCGTGATCGAGGCCCCGGCGCGCTTCGATCTCGTCGGGATCGCCGGGGAGATGCGGCCACTGGAGTACCGCGCCCGCCTCGAGGGCGGCGAGTGGTCGGCGTGGATCGAGACCGAGTTCGGCGACCCCGTCTACTTCGGGGGCGCGGACGAGCTTCAGGTCCGCAGCCGCGGCGCGCGCCCGACGGGCGAGTTGCACTACGTAAACGTCTCTGGCACCCAGAGCTTCGCCGACACGGTCCTGACCCGGGTTCGCGCGGCGGTCAACGCCGCCTTCGTCTCGGTCGCCGGCACCGCGATCGCCGACGCACAGCCCGACGCCCCCGAGATCGTTACCCGCGAGCAGTGGGGCGCCAACCTCGCTGAGGGGGGCTGCCCGCCGCGGTCGGCGCCCTCGTACGGAGAGGTCGATGCGGCGGTCGTGCACCACACGGTGAGTGCGAACGACTACACGCCCGAGGAGGCGCCGTCGATCGTGCTCGGCATCTGCCGCTTTCACCGCAACGGAAACGGCTGGAACGACATCGGCTACAACTTCCTGATCGACCGCTTCGGGACGATCTACGAGGGTCGCGCCGGGGGGGTCGGGGCGGCGGTCGTCGGGGCGCAGGCGCAGGGCTACAACTCCCAGACCTTCGGCGCCGCGTCGATCGGCACGCATATCGTCGAGGGCGTCACCGAGGCTGCCAAGGAGGCGTTCGCGCACCTGATCGCCTGGAAGCTGGCCCTGCACGGCACGATCGCCGCGGGCAAGACGCAGCTGATCTCGGGCGGCGGGCCGTCGAACAAGTACCCGGCGGGCAAGAAGATCAGGGTCAGGCGGGTGTTCGGGCACGGAAGGGTCGGGCTGACAGCGTGCCCGGGCGCGGCGCTCAAGCACCAGATCAAGGACATACGCCACCGCGCCCAGGCGCTGATCGACCAGCACCCGGCTCCGCCGCCGGTTCCCTAGATCCAGCGGGCTTCGCGAGAATGGGCCGATGGATGTCCACGACGACATCGAGTTGCGCGCGGCGGCCGCCGGGGACGCGGCCGCGATCGTGGAACTGGTCCGGGCGAGCTTCGACCCCGCCGTGCTCGAGCTTTCGATCTACGGGTGCGACGGGATCGAGAGCTACGTGCGCGCCCTGATCGAGGTCGAACCGCGCGGAGCCGACACCACCTTCAGCGTGGCGGCAACGGGGGATCGTCCGATCGCGATCGCCGAGCTGCGGCAGCTTCCGGATTCCCTTTTCCTCAACTACATCGCGGTCGCTCCCGAGGTGCGCCGGCAGGGCGTCGGCACGGCGCTGCTCGCGGCGGCGCTCGGCCGCGCTCGGCGGCACGGGCAGAGAACGCTCGCGCTCGACGTCATGGAGGGAAACGACCCGGCGCGCGCCTGGTACCGCGGCCTGGGGCTGAGGGAGGGGCCGGCGACCGACTGGTGGACGCTGGCGCCGCCCGGCGCGGACACCTACCCCGCGGCGCCCGTTAGTGGGTGGGCCCAGGCGGCCGCCTGCCAGCGGGCCTTCGGGTTCGCCGAGGTCGGCGTGCAGGCGACACGCGGCAGCTACCGCATTGGCCTGCTCGGCCGCGACTGGTTCAGGGTCACCGATCCCGCTGCGCTCGACGACGCGGCCCTCGGCGCCACGCTGCGTGTGCTCGACCCGGCCCGATCGCTGCTCGCCCTCGTTCCCCGGGGGGCACTGCCCGAGCGGCTCGCCGCGGGCGCGGAGCGCCGCGCGACGATGCTCCGGCTCAGCGGCGAGCTCGACGAGTTGACGCGGCGGCTCGAGGAGCGCGCCCGGTGACGCCGATCCCGAAGGCGGCGCGCGACCCGTCGGGTCTCGAGCGGCGATGGGTTCCGTTCCCCGACGGTCGCTCGGCGCTCCGGGCCCTGCTCGAGTGCATCGCGCTCCCGAGCGGCGGTCGCGTGCTGCTGCCCGCGTACGTCGGGTGGTCCCCGCGCGAGGGCTCCGGGGTATTCGACCCGATCGAGGCCCTCGGGCTCCCGTACGGCTTCTATCGCCTCGACTCGTCGCTGCGCATCGACCTCGACCACCTGGCGCGCGAGCTCGACGGCGGCGCGGCGGCGCTCGTTCTGATCCATTACTTCGGGCTCGTCGATCCCGCTGCCGCCGAGGCCGCTCGGATGGCGCGCCAGCGGGGGATCGCGGTGATCGAGGACGAGGCGCACGCG
>DASPWW010000058.1:0-13672 GCA_035637595.1 Solirubrobacterales bacterium
CGGCTGGAGGAGGCGGCGTAGGCGGTTCCGCGGGACCGCCTGGCGACCGCAGCCGCACGCGCCCGTGACCGCCGGCACGGGCCGGTCGCCGGCCCCGAGGGTTTCCGCAGGTGCTCTTTGTTACCTTGGCGCAGCGATGAAGCGCCTTATTGCAGGGATCGCGGGCGTCGCCGCGGCCGCTTCGCTCGCCGCGTGCGGCGGTGACGACAATGCCCCGATCGTGCCCGTGCAGACGACCACCGCACCGGTCAGCGAGCTCGACCAGGACCAGTTCGTCGACGAGGCGAACTCGATCTGCGAGGAGGCCGATGCGGCCCTGGCGAGCCTGCCGGCGGACACGACCTCCTCGACGATCTCGGAGAAGCAGGACATCTACTCCGGGGTTGCCGATCAGATCGACGCCCTCGGCCCGCCCCCGGAGGACGAGTCGACGCTCGAGGACTACCTCGACGCCCTCAACGCCCTGGTCGACGCCCTCGACAAGCAGGCGCTCGCCGCGCAGCGCGACGACACCACCGAGGTCGAGGCGCTCTCGAGCGAAGTGGACTCCGACGAAGCCGACGCGCGTGCGGCGGCCGACGACTTCGGTCTCAAGCAGTGCGCCGAGCAGGGCGGCGCCTCGACCGGCGACACGGGCGAGACCGGCGGAACGGATACCGGCGCCGCCGCGCCCCCGGCCACCACGACACCGGCGCCCGCCCCGGCGCCCGCGCCCGCCCCGGCGCCCGGCGGCGGCGACACGGGGGGAACCTCCCCGGGCGACTCCGGTGGCGTCAGTCCCTAGCCCGAACCCCTAGCCCGAAACCCCTAGCCCTCCCGGCCTCAGGCGACCGCCTGCTGCTCCCACGCCCCGTAGAGGCGCGCATAGGCGCCGCCCGCGGCGACGAGCTCCTCGTGCGTCCCCGACTCGGCGATCCGCCCGCGCTCGAGCACGACGATCCTTCCGGCGCGTCGCACCGTGGACAAGCGGTGGGCGATCACGATCGCCGTGCGGCCGACGAGCAAACGCTCGAGCCCGCGCTCGATCTGGCGCTCGGTGCGCACGTCGACGCTCGACGTCGCCTCGTCGAGGATCAGGATCCGCGGCTCGGCGAGCAGCGCACGCGCGAACGCGACGAGTTGCCGCTGGCCGGCCGACAGGTGCACGCCGCGCTCACCGACCTCGGTGTCCAAGCCCTCGGACAGCCGATCTATGAACGCGTCAGCCCCGACGGCCCGGATCGCGGCGACGATGTCCTCGCCGTCCGCGTCGGGACGGCCGAAGGCGATGTTCTCGCGGATCGATCCCGAGAACAGGAACCCCTCCTGGGGGACGATTCCGAGCTGCCCGCGCAGCGAGGTCGCGCGCAGGTCCTTGACGTCGCGCCCGTCGACCAGGACACGCCCCCGCTGGGGGTCGTAGAAGCGGGCGACCAGCTTCGCCAGCGTCGACTTGCCGGCCCCCGTCTCTCCGACGAGCGCAAGCGTCTGCCCCGGAGGCACGCGCAGGTCGACGTCGCGCAGCGCCCAATCGGCATCGGGCGCGTCCCAGTCCGGATCGGCCGCGTCCCCACCGGAATCCGGTGACCCCGAGTACGAGAACCACACGCCCTCGAGCTGGATCTCGCCGCGCAGCCGTCCGGGATCGATCGCCCCGGGCCGGTCGATCATGTCGGGCTCGGTGTCGAGCAGGTCGAAGATCTTGTCCAGCGCCGCCATCCCCTGCTGGTAGGTGGTGTAGAGCTGCGAGATCTGCTGGATCGGGTCGAAGAACGTCTGCAGGTAGCCGACGAACGCGACCAGCACCCCGATCGTCACGTCGCCGCTCAACGCCCGGTAGCCGCCGTAGAGCAGGATCACCGCGGTCCCGAGCGCCGACAGAAGCTCGACCGCGGGGAAGTACGCCGCGTTCAGGTAGACGGTGCGCATGTTCACGGCCCTGTTCTCCTCGTTGAGCTCGTACATGCGCTCGACGTGGCGGTCCTCCTGCGCGAAGCTGCGCACCACGCGGACCCCGCTCAGCGTCTCCTGGAGATGCGCCGTGATCGCCGCGATCTTCTCCCGCGTCAGCTTGTAGGCGCCGGCGGCCGCGACGCGGAAGATCACGCTGCCGATCGCGAGCAGCGGGAAGGTCAGGAAGGTGACGAGCGCCAGCGGCGCGTCGAGCAGCAGCAGGATCACGATCACTCCCGCGAGCGTCAGCGTGCTCGAGAACAGCGTCACCACCCCGTCGGTGACGAGGCTGTCGAGCGCCTGGACGTCGTTGGTCAGGCGAGAGATCAGCACCCCGGGGCGGTTGCGGGTGAAGAACCCGATCGACATCGCCTGGAGGTGGGAGAAGATCCGCTGCCGCAGGTCCTGAAGCGCCCGCTGCCCCACCCAGCCGGTCAGGTACGTCTGCGCGTAGGTCGCCAGCCAGTAGACCACCGCCGCGGCGATGAACACGCCGACGATCAGATACAGGGCGTCGAGGTCGTCGGCCCGGATCCCGTCGTCGATCGCCTTCCCGGCGAGATAGGGCGGCGCCAGCCCGGCGGCGGTCGCGGCCACCAGGGCGACGAACATCAGCGCCACCCGTCCGCGGTACGGGCGCAGCAGCCCGAGCAGCCACCTGACCTTGCGACCGCGCTGATCCTCGCCCCGCACGAGCCGCCACAGCTCGCGCGCCAGCAGAGCGATGTTGCGCAGCGGGTTCAAGGCCTTGCCCTCACAGTCGCGCCATCTCCCCGCGCCGCTCGAGGTCGCGCTGGATGAACACCGCGTCCTCGAGCCCCTTCTCCGCGATCTCCGCGTACAGCGGGCAGCGAGCCAGCAGCTCGTCGTGGGTGCCGCGGTCGACGATCCGGCCGGCGTCCATCACCACGATCTCGTCGGCGAGCGAGATCGTCGACAGCCGGTGGGCGACCACGAACGTCGTCCTTCCCGCCATCGCCTCCCGCAGGCCCTCGCGGATCAGTGCCTCGGTGCGCGCGTCGACCGACGACGTCGCGTCGTCGAGGATCAGCACCCGCGGATCGGCGAGCAGGGCGCGCGCGATCGCGATCCGCTGGCGTTGACCGCCCGACAGCGTCAGCCCGCGCTCGCCGACCAGCGTCTCATACCCAACGGGAAGCGCCCGCACGAATCCCTCGGCCTGGGCGCGCCGCGCCGCCCGGTCGATCTCCTCGCGCGTCGCCTCGGGGCGCGCGTAGGCGATGTTCTCCGCGACGCTCGCCGAGAACAGGAAGCTGTCGTCGGCGACGAAGGCGATCTCGGAGCGCAGCGACGCGAGATCGACCCCGCGCACGTCGGCTCCGTCGATCCCCACCGTCCCCGCCGTGGGGTCGTAGAGCCGCGCCAGCAGCGCGACCAGGCTCGTCTTCCCCGACCCGGTGGGCCCGACGAGCGCGATCGTGCGCCCCGCTTCCACCTCGAGATCGACGCCCTCGAGCGCGGGCTGGTTGCCGTCGTAGGCGAGCGTGACGCCCCGGATCTCGATCCGTCCCGGGCCCGCCGGCAGCGGGGGCGCGCCGGGCGGGCTTGCGATCCGCGGCTCGCGGTCGAGGATCTCGAACAGCCGGTTGCCCGACGCGATGGCCCGCTGCGCCATCCCCAGCGCCATGCCCAGCATCCGCATCGGGAAGCTGAGCATGAGGAGGTATGTGTAGAACGCCGTGAACTCGCCGAGGCTGAGTCCGCCGTTGATCACCTCGCGACCGCCGACGAGCAGCACGATCGCGAGCCCGACGTTGGGCAGGAACCCGAGCAGCGGCGCGTAGAAGGCGCGCAGCCGCGTCGAGAAGATGTTCTGGTCGAAGACCCGCCCCACCGAGCGGCGAAAGCGCGCCAGCTGGTGCTGCTCGCGCGCGAACGCCTTGACGATCCGGATCCCCGACACCCCCTCCTCGGCGTCAGCGGTGAGCTCGGCGATTCGCTGCTGGACCTCCTGGAGTGCCGGCCGCGAGCGGCGGTTATAACGCGCTGCGGTCAGCACGACGATCGGCACCGGAGTGAGCGCGAGCGCCGCGAGCCAGGGCTTGACCGCGATCATCACCGCGCTGGCGAGCAGGATCGTCAAGCCGTTCTGGGTGATGAAGATCAGGCCGTAGCCGAGAAAGAAGCGGATCGACTGGAGATCGACCGTAGCTCTCGACATCAGCTGTCCGGTCTGCTGCGCGTCGAAGAAGCCGAGCTCGAGTGCTTGGAGGTGCGTGTAGAGCCGCTGGCGCAGGTCGAACTCCACGCCAAGCGAGACGCGCCCCGCGACGAGGCGCCGCGAGGCGGTCAGCCCGAGCCGCAGCAGCCCGGCGGCGAAGATCGCGAGCGCAAGCGGCAGCACCGCCGGTCGGTCGTGGCTCTGGATCGCGTCGATCGTCTGACCGACGAGCCATGGGATCAGCACGGTCATCCCCATCGCCGCCCAGGCGAGCGCCAGCGACGCGATCAGCGTTCGCCGGTAGGGGCGCAGGAACCCGAGCAGCCGCCGGAAAGTGCTCATCGGCACCAACTATACAAACTGAAGTAAGCGAGCCGCGGGGCACCTAACACGCGTTGAGCACGCTCAAGGGTCGCGGCGGCGCGGCCGATTGGATTGACAAGGCGATGCGCCGCGCGATGTCCATGCTCAGGAAGCTCCGCACCGGCCCCCGGGCGTCGCTGCGTTCGGAGGCCGGCATCGCCCTGCCCACGGTGCTCATGGCCAGCGTCCTGGCGATGGGCTTCGGCAGCGTGGCGGCGGTGGCCACGATCAACGCCCAGAGCGGCAGCGTCCGCGACCAGGACACCAAGGCTGCGATCGCCGCCGCCGACGCCGGCGCCCAGCGCGCGCTGTACAGCTACAACAAGACGGCGACCTCGACGTCCCTTCCCTGTC
This sequence comes from Solirubrobacterales bacterium, assembly GCA_035637595.1. GTDB lineage: Bacteria > Actinomycetota > Thermoleophilia > Solirubrobacterales > 70-9 > DASPWW01. Next base: position 4,832 of record DASPWW010000058.1, read on the forward strand.
TGGTGCCGGGGGCAGGAGGCGCCCTCGTTCCCGGCGCCGCGCTCGGCGACGGGTGGTGTCCGACGGTGACCGGCGCGGTCGCGTCGGCGAGCTACAGCTATCGCGTCAGGCCGATAATCGCCAGCGGGGCGATCGACCGCGTCGAGGTCGTCTCCACCGGCACCTCGGACGCCGTCAGCAGGCGGATCGACGTTGTCGCGAACACGGCTTCGGGCCAGGTCTTCAGCCACTGGAGCGTGATCGGGGACCAGTACGTATCGCTGGACTCCAACGCCGGGATCTCGTCGAGCACCGCCTCGAACGGCGACGTCTCGCTCGACAGCACGTCCCAGATCTGCGGCGACATCCAGTACGGCGTCGGCCACACCGTCAATTTCGGCGGCAGCGGGTCCCAGTGCTCGGGCTACACGCAGACAGCCGGATCGGTGAGCCTCCCGCCGGTCAACCAGGGCGACGTCGTGACGAGCAACTCCAACGGGCGCTTCTTCACCCAGGACATCAGGTCCAGCAGCGCGGTCACATACGACGCGACCACCCGAACGCTGACCCTGGGAACGAACAGCAGCCTCACCCTCGGCGGCGCCAACTACAGCCTGTGCAAGCTGAGGATGGCCAGCAACACGGCGATCTACATCGCGGCCGGAGCCAACGTGAAGATCTACTTCGACTCGCCGGAGAACTGCCACCAGCCGAGCGGCGTCGTGCAGATGGACCTCGTGAGCAACTCGAACATCCTCACGACGGGGAGCTCCCCGGCCAGCGCGGCCTTCCTGTTCGTCGGCTCGGACACCCTGGCCACGTCGGCGGTGCTTTCGAGCAACACGACCGTGGGCTGCAACTTCGAGATCCTCCTCTACGGTCCCCGCACCGACATCACCTTGACCAGCAACACGAGCATCTGCGGCGGCGTCGCCGGGAAGTCGATCCACATGAACTCCAACGCGCACGTCTCGCCGCACCCCGACGCGACCAACTTCACGCTGCCCGTGCCGACGCACTTCACCCTGTCGAAGTACGTCGAGTGCGGGCCCGCGACCAGCTCGGTCCCCAACGTGGACTGCTAGCGCTCGCGCGGCGCTAATAATCCCCCGGGTGAACGGCCTCGCCGGGCCAGCATGACCCGTGCGCCCCACCCGCGGCTCGCCGTCGGGCTCGCCGCCGCCACGATTGGGGTTGCCGTCGTCGTCGCGATCGCCGCAGTGGCCCCGTCCGCCGAGCGCGCCCCCAGCCCGCTGAGCGCCAAGCGCTGGCGCACCCTCGAGCCCAGCCCGCTCAAGCGAACCGAGGTCGCGGCGGCCCGCGTCGGGCGCTACGTCTACGTCGTCGGCGGCTTCCTGCAGCCGGGCGGCCAGACCACGAACAAGGTCGCCCGCTACGACATCCGCCGCGACCGCTGGCGCCTCGTCGCGCCGCTGCCCCTCGCGGTCAACCACGCCGCGGCGACCTCCTGGGGCGGCAAGCTCTACGTCCACGGCGGCTTCGCCTCCCCGACCGGGCTCGAGAGCGCCACCAACCGCCTCTTCGAGTACGAGCCCGGCTCCGACCGCTGGACCGAGCTTCCCGGCTCGACGGTGCCGCGCGCCGCGCACGCGCTCCACGCGATCGACGGCAAGCTCTACGCCGCCGGCGGCGCGAACTCGCAGACCGACCAGCTCGCCTCGCTGGAGATCTACGACATCGAGTCGCGCACCTGGAGCGCCGGGGCGAGCATGCCGACGGGCCGAAATCACGTCGCGTCGGCGACCGTCGACGATCGCATGTACGTCCTCGGCGGCCGGCCCCCGTTCAACCTCGACGTGGTCGAGCGCTACGACCCAGCCACCGGCGCCTGGACGACGGTCGCGCCGATGCACGTCCCGCGCAGCGGCTTCGCGGCGGCCGTGGTCGGGCGGCGCATCGTCGCGTTCGGCGGCGAAGCCGGCGGCGGAACGATCGCGCCCGTCGAGGCATACGACGTCGACGCCGACGCGTGGAGCGATCTCCCCGCGATGCGGACGCCGCGCCACGGGCTCGGCGGCGCGTCGAAGGGCCGGCGGGTCTATGCGTTCGAGGGCGGCCCGCAGCCCGGGTTCAGCTACTCGCGCCGCGTCGAGTTCCTCGACGTGCGCTAGTCGCGGCGACGCCCCTACTTCTCGACGACTACCGTGCCCTGCATCTGGTCGGGATGCAGCGTGCAGATGTAGTCGTAGGTGCCGGGCTTGGTGAACTTGTGCTCGTAGCTGTCGCCCGTGTCGAGTCCGTCGGAGAAGAACCCGGGGCCCTTGACGGTATGGATCGTCTCGCCGCTGTTCTCCCACGTCACCGTGTCGCCCACCTTCACCGTCGTCTCTGCGGGGTCGAACCCGAAGTCGAACGTGTCGACGGTCCCGGGAGCCGTCTCCGCGGCCGCGGTGGTCGACGTCGTCGACGCCGAGGACCCGTCCCCGTACGAGTCGCCGTCGCCGCCGCAGGCCAGGCCCGGGACGCTGATCGCCAGCATCCCGAGCCCGACCGCGAGCAGGCGACCGGTACGTCCGTGCGCCCGCGCCCACACGGCTACTTCTCGACCTCGAACGTCACCGTGGCCGACGTCCCGGTCTCGGTGTGGTCGTTGTTTACGAGATCGACCTCGAGCGTGTGCTCTCCCGGTGGCAGATCGTCATAGGTGATCGTGGGCTCGGTGGACGGGGAGTACTGGCCGTCGACGCCGAGCTGCTGGGCCAGCTTGCCGTTCGGGCCCGAGTACTGGGGCGTGTCGTACTGGCCGTCGTCCATCGAGAAGTGGAGGTGCCCCTCGCCCTCGACGTTCTCCTTGCCGACCGCTTCGGCGTCGATCTCGAAGTTCTGGATCTGGACCTCGGCGGTCACCGGGTTGCTCACCGTGGCCCCGTCGGTCGGCTCGACGAAGCTGACCGAGGGCTCATTAGTGCTCGCGGTTGTGGTGTCCTCGTCGTCGTCCCCGCACGCCGCGACACCGAACGCGGCGGCGCTCGAGACGGCGAGGACCGTGAGGGTCTTGCGGAGCTTCAAGACTGACTCCTTCCGATCGTTCCGGGCCCGGATGGACCCGCGTTCAGACACCACCTACGCGACCCCCGGCCGCCTGGATCACCCGAGATCGTCGATCCGGGCCGCGACGCGCTGGCCGCTGCGGATCGCGCCCTCCATGTAGCCGGTGTAGGCGTCGGTGTGCTCCCCGGCGAGGTGGAGGCGCCCGCTCGGCTCGCGAAGAGCCCGCCAGTACGCCGCCACCTGTCCGGGTGCATACGCCATCCACGCCCCGCCCGAGTAGGGCTCGAGCGCCCACGCCACCGATGCGCCCGCTCCCGGGTCCGGCGAGGGCCGGTAGATCGCCGCGATCTGGTCCGCGGCGTCGGCGAGGCGCTCAGGGGGCCCGGCCAGCGCCTCGAAGTGGGCGCTGCGGTCCCCGGCCGCGTAGTCGAGCAGGATTCCGCGTCGGCCCGGCTGCTGGTCGGTCGCCTCCCAGGTGCTGTCCAGCGGGAGGTCCGTGTAGGTGTCGCCGGAGTAACCGGCGCGGCGCCAGAAGCGGTTGCGGTACTGAATCGCGTTCTTGGTGACCGAGCCGTACTGGAGCTCGTCGATCGCCCCCCGCCACGCATCCGGGAGCCCGGGGGAGAAGCTGATCGCGCGCAGCGCCGGCAGCGGCGCGGCGAGCACGCAGTAGTCGGCCTCGACCGTCCCGCCTGGCGTCGTGACGCGTACCCGGTCGCCGAGATCGGCGACGGCCGTGACCGGCGCCTCGAGCTGCAGCGATGCGCCGAGCCGATCCGCGAACGCGTGCGGGAGGCGATCGTTTCCGCCGCGGATTCGCCAGATCTCGATCTGGCTCTCGTAGACGGGCCTGTACAGGCGCTCCGCCTGGGCGACGAACAGCAGCGAGAGCCGGTCAGGCTCGACGGCGTAGTCGTCGCGCGTATAGACGTCGAGCAGGAAGCGCGCCAGGCCGTCGATCTTGAGCTCGTCGAAGACGCTCGCCACCGAGCGCTGGTCCAGCTCGGCACCGTTGGCGACCGGGTCCTCGGGATCGAGAGCGCGGCTGATCTGGGCGATGCGCCGCCACCAGCGGTTCATCTTTCGCCGCGTCCCGTAGCCGACGAGCTTGCCGGAGCGCCGCAGCCGCCCGTTTACGTAGATAGCGTCGACGAGGCCGCCGAACCCTCGCCGCGTGTCCTCTAGTTGCAGCCCGAAGCGCTGCACGTAGCCGCGGATCTGACGGTGAACCGCGTCGATGTACTCGCCCCCGGCCTCGGCATGCTGGCCGCCGGCGTAGTCGCGCAGGGTGTAGACGCGCCCGCCGACGCGGTCGCGCGCCTCGAGCACGGTGACCGCCCATCCGGCCTGCTGTAGCTCGTAGGCGGCGGTCAGCCCCGCCAGCCCGGCGCCGACGATGGCGACGTGGCCCTCGAGGGCGCCACGCGGCTCGCGCCGTGCGCCGCGGGTCCGTCGCTGTCCGCCGCGCGCCCCCGGCGCGGAGCCCAGCGCCGCGCCGGCCGCCCCAGCCGCAACGACGCCGACGAGGCGTCGCCGCGTCAGGCGATGCTCCGTTGCCGCCCCGTCCACCCGCACAGCTTGACGGGCGAGCGCGGCAGTTCGCGCCGCCCGCTAGCCTGACCGCCCGATGAGCCCAGGGCCCCAGGCGATCGACGGGATCAGCAAGCACCTGGGCTTTCGTTGGGAGGCCGCTAACCGCGTCCGGCTCACCATCCGGCCCGATCTCATCAACCCGGCCGGCCTGCTCTCGGGGCCGGTCACCTACGCGCTCGTCGACTACTGCATGGGCTCGACGCTGTGGGTCGAGCGCTCGAAGGGCGAGCGCATCGCGACGATCAACATCTCGATCAACTACCTCCAGACGGCGACCGAGGGGGACGTCATCTGCACGACCGAGCTCGACCGCCGAAACGATCGCGTCGCCGTGATGCGCAGCGAGGTCCGCCACGAGGACGGCCGCCTGCTCGCCACCGCCATCGGCAGCTTCTCGATCTTCCCCCGCGACCGGATCGCGGACCGCGAGCAGCGCCGCGGCGAGGATCCGGGCTGAGCCACATCCTCGAGCCGTCCGGCGGCATCCGGGGGCTCGGCTCTCATAGCTGCCCGAGGACGTCCTTTCGCATCCGGTAGGCGGCCTTCGGCGCGAGGTCGCGGGCGTTGTTGTTGAACATCACGTGCACCTGGTCGACCTCCTCGGCGAGCTCTTGCGCCCGCTCGCCGATCTCACCCAGCTCGCTGGTGGAGTAGTCGTAGTCGAAGCGCTCGGCGACGCTGCGCCCGCGCATGTAGCGGTCGGCGTCGCGGCCGTGGCAGCGCAGGTAGGCGAGCCGCTTCGTGGTCACCGCGTCGACCGACGGCATGATCGGGACGTGCCGCTCGCGCGGCGCGTCGACGCACACGTACGCGGCGCCGCGCTCGGCCAGCTCGGCCAGCGTCCGCTTCTCCTGCTCGCCCTCCATCCAGCCGATGTGGCGAAACTCGACCGCGAGCGTGCGCTCGCCGAGCGCCTCGACGATCGGGTCGAGCTCGGAGATCTCGTACTTGCGCGGGTCGAAGCCGGGGGTGAGCTGGAGCAGGAAGGCACCGAGCTTGCCTGCGTCGGCCAGCGGCTCGACCGCGCTCACGATCCTCTGCGTCAGCTCGCGCTGCGCCTCGGGCGTGGCGATCACGTTGCCGCGCTGGTTGAGCTCGACATCGCCTCGCATGTCGGGCGGCAGCGCGTCGGGCTTGGTCGCGTGGCGGGACAGCAGCCGGTGCAGCTTGACGTCGAAGCTGAACCCGCCGGGCGTGATCTCCGCCCAACGCTCGACGTTGTCGCGGCTCGGGATCGCGTAGAAGCTCGAGTTGAGCTCGACGGCCTCGAAGCGCTCCGCGTACCAGCCCAGCCGATCGCGCGCCGCCAGCCCCTTCGGGTACCAATGCTTGACGAACCCCTCGTCCGCCCAGCTCGACGTCCCGACCACGATTCGCCCAGCCATGGCATAGGTCTACCGCAGCCGGGGTCCCCCCAAGAAGCACCAGATCCTCTATCGAACCCCTGGCGACCCGGGCGGGCCTGTCGACCGACCTCATTCTCCGCGCCTGTCAGGCCGATAAAGCGGAGGTGCCAGCTGCATCACCGACGGTTCGAATACCGCCTCCGGTATCCGCGTTTCCGGCGGAAGCGCCTGATTCATCTGCCATTGCGCAAGCGCTCCCTCCGGACCACGTCGCGAGCGTCGCGAGCGATCCCGAGCTGGTTGGCGCCGTCGCGCCGATCGGCACCGCCCTCGTCAACGAAGGGCTGATCAACGAGGAGACCCTCGACTGGGCGCTGGAGCGCCAGCGCAGGACAGGCGAGCGGCTGGGCGGGATCCTGCTGGCGGCCGGAGTGGTCGACCGGCTCGACCTGCAGCGCGCTCTCGGCAGGCAGTGGGGAGTGCCCTTCATCGACCTGCTCTCGACCCCCGTCGACACAGGGCTCGTCCGCAGGTGCGACGCCCAGCGTCTGCGCGCTGAGGGGTGGATCCCGGTGCGCGAGGCCGACGGTCGCGTGGTGGTGGCGACCTGCGAGCCGCCCAGCGGTGAGCTGCGAGTGGCGATTCGCGACGAGCTCGGCGTCAACGCCGCGATCGAGCTTCACACCACCACGCCGCTCGACATCGAACGCTCGGTCATGGACGCGATCGAGCGCGGGGCCATCGAAGACACGATCGTCACCAGGAGGGAGCAGCTCGCAAGGCTCAACCAGACGATTGCCGCCACGAGCGGGCGGCTGGGGGACCTTGCCGCGACGACTCCGACCCAGCTCCCGCCGCTACCCGTCGAGAGCGCCGCGAGCGACTCGGAGCCGATCGGCGCCGTCGTCCCGATCGGCGCCGCCCTCGTCAACGACGGCCTGATCGACCAGGAGACCCTCGATTGGGCCCTGGAGCGCCAGCGTGAGACCGGCGAGCGCCTGGGCCGGATCCTGCTGGCGTCGGGGAAGGTCCACCGGCTCGACCTCCAACGCGTGCTCGGCAGGCAGTGGGGGCTTCCCTTCATCGACCTGCTCTCGACCCGGATCGACGCAGAGCTCGTCCGCAGGTGCGACGCCGAGCGCCTGCTCTCCGAGGGATGGATTCCGGTGAGCCACGCCCACGACCGGGTGGTCGTCGCGACATGCGAGCCGCCGAGCGGTGAGCTGCTGGCGGCGGTTCGCGGCGAGCTCGGCACCAATGCCGCGATCGAGCTTCACACCACCACGCCGCTCGACATCGAGCGCTCGGTCATGGATTGCTTCCGTGAACACCTCGTACAGCGCTCGACCGTCGAGCTGTTGAACAACCGCCCCGACCTTTCCGCGGCCGGCGGATGGTCGCGGGGCCAGAAGGCGATGGTGGCCGCAGCCCTGATCCCGGCGGCCGTCGGCACGGTGCTCGACTGGGGATTCACCTTGTCGGCGTTCGTCGTGTTCGCGAACTTCTGCTTCCTCGCCGCCGTGATGTTCAAGCTCGTCGCGTGCCTGGCGGGATTCCGTGAGCGCCTGCGTCGATGGTCCAGGGGCGAGCTTGACGATCGACGCCTGCCGGTCTACACGATCCTGGTCCCGGTCTATGGCGAGGCGAACATCGTCGGGGACCTGATCGACAACCTCGCCGCGATCGACTACCCCCAGGAGAAGCTCGAGATCCTCGTCCTGCTCGAGGAGGACGACACGGAGACGATCGCCGCCGCCAAGGCAGCGCGGCCGCCTTCGAACGTACGGCTGGTGGTGGTTCCCGAGGCGGAGCCCCAGACCAAGCCCAGGGCCTGCAACGTCGGGCTCTTCCTGGCCCGGGGCGAGTTCCTGGTCATCTACGACGCCGAGGACCGGCCGGATCCCGACCAGCTGCGCAAGGCCGTCGCCGCCTTCCGCGACGCCGACGAGAAGACCGTGTGCGTGCAGGCTCGCCTGCGCTACTGGAACAGCGGCACCAACTTCCTCACGAGCATGTTCGCCCTCGAGTACGGCTACTGGTTCGGGATCATGCTTCCCGGCCTCGACCGCCTCCGGCTTCCGATCCCGCTCGGCGGAACCTCGAATCACTTCCGCGTGGATGCGCTGCGCAGGCTGGGCGGATGGGACCCGCACAACGTGACCGAGGACGCCGACCTCGGCCTGCGTGCAGCGGTCGAGGGCTACCGCGTCGGCGTGATCGACTCCTCGACCGACGAGGAGGCGTGCTCGCGGGTCCGGCCGTGGATTCGCCAGCGAACCCGCTGGATCAAGGGATACATGCAGACCGCCCTGGTCCACACGCGATCGCCGCGCCGGCTCGTGCGTCAAGTGGGGGTGACCGACTCGCTCGGGTTCCTGCTGCTGATCGGCGGCACGCCGCTCACCTTCCTGCTGGCGCCTCCGCTGTGGCTCGGAACCGCGAGCTGGTACGCGTTCGGCGAGCCCAACCTGCCGCTCGTCGACTCCGGCGTCTTCTGGGCGATCGCGCTGTTCAACCTCGTGCTGGGCAACGCGATCATGATCGGCCTCAACCTGCTCGGCGCGGTCCGCGACCGCGGTTGGCGGGCCGCTCCGTTCGCTCTGCTCAACCCGCTCTACTGGGTGCTGCACTCGATCGCTGCGTGGCGGGCGCTGTGGCAGCTGGTGCGGAACCCGTATCACTGGGAGAAGACCCCGCACGGGCTCGACACCGGCGACGACGGGCCGCCAGCGCCGCACGCTGCTCACGCAGGTTCCCTGCCACAGACCTGGATGCCGGAGGCAGGATTCGAACCTGCGACACGCGGATTATGATTCCGCTGCTCTAACCGCTGAGCTACTCCGGCGGGGCCTCGGATCGTAGCGGCGGTCGACGCGGGGCTGGCGAGAGGAACGTTGACCTCGCTATGGGG
>DASPWW010000059.1:0-11756 GCA_035637595.1 Solirubrobacterales bacterium
ACCGCAGCCGCGGCCGTGATTCTGAGGCGCATGAGCGTTTCGAGCCTAGCCTGACCGGATCGGCGGACGCCACCGCGGATTGGGCGACGAAGCGCCGCTTGCGAGCCAACTAACACCCGCTCGTCGCGAATGTAGCGCTCCTTAGGCCCACGCGTAGAATTGGCCCATGAGCGACCACCGGCTTCCCGAGCGGGAGCGACCGTGGGTGATGCGGACCTACGCCGGGCACTCGGACGCCCGACGGTCGAACGAGCTTTACCGCCGCAACCTCGCCAAGGGCCAGACCGGGCTGTCGGTCGCCTTCGACCTGCCGACCCAGACCGGCTACGACGCCGACCACGAGCTGGCGCGCGGCGAGGTCGGCAAGGTCGGCGTCTCGATCTCCCACAAGGGCGACATGCACGCGCTGCTCGACGGCATCCCGCTCGACCAGATGAACACCTCGATGACGATCAACGCCACCGCGGCGTGGCTGCTGGCGCTCTACGTGGCTGTCGCGGAGGAGAACGGCACGGCGAGGACGGCGCTCTCGGGCACGACCCAGAACGACATCCTCAAGGAGTACCTGTCGCGCGGCACCTATGCCTTTCCGCCCGAGGCCTCGATGCGATTGACCGCCGACGTCGTCTCGTTCACCGTCAACGAGGTCCCCAACTGGAATCCGATCAACGTCTGCAGCTACCACCTCCAGGAGGCGGGCGCGACCCCCGTCCAGGAGATCGCCTACACCCTGTCCAACGCGATCGCGGTGCTCGACGAGGTCAAGCGTCGGGGGCAGGTCGCCGACGACGACCTGCCGCGCGTCTTCGGCCGGATCTCGTTCTTCGTCAACGCCGGGATCCGGTTCGTCGAGGAGCACGCGAAGCTGCGCGCGATGGGGCGCCTGTGGGAGCAGATCGGGCGCGAGCGCTACGGCGTGACCGAGCCCAAGTACCTGCGCTTTCGCTACGGCGTGCAGGTCAACTCGCTGGGGCTCACCGAGTCGCAGCCCGAGAACAACGTGCCGCGGATCGTGCTCGAGGCGCTCGCCGTGACGCTCGGCCGCGACGCGCGTGCCCGGGCGATCCAGCTTCCGGCCTGGAACGAGGCACTGGGCCTGCCGCGGCCATGGGACCAGCAGTGGAGCCTGCGCATCCAGCAGATCCTCGCGCTCGAGAGCGACCTGCTCGACTACCCCGACATCTTCGAGGGCTCGAAGGTCATGGAGGGCCTGGTGGACGAGCTGATCGAGGGCGCCCGCGCCGAGATGGCGATCGTCGAGGAGCACGGCGGGGCAGTCGAGGCCGTCCCCTACATGAAGGCCCGCCTCGTCGAGTCCCACCGCGACCGGATGGCGCGGATCGAGCGCGGCGAGCTCCAGGTGGTGGGCCAGAATTGCTACACCGAGACCGAGGACTCCCCCCTGACGCGCGGAGAGGACAGCGGCATCCTGACGCCCGATCCCGACGTCGAGCGGGAGTGCGTCCAGGCGCTCGAGCGCTGGAAGGCGGAACGCGACTCCGGCGCCGTCGATCGCGCCCTGGCGCAGCTCGCCGAGGCGGCGCGCGACGAGCGCGCCAACGTCATGCCCGCGACGATCGAGGCCGCCAAGGTCGGGGCCACCACGGGCGAGTGGGCGGGCACCCTGCGAGAGGTGTTCGGCGACTACCGCGCTCCGACCGGGGTGAGCGGCGCGGCCGCGGCGACCGACGAGGAGCTGCTCGCCCGCGTCCGCGAGCAGGTCGACGAGGTCTCCGCCCAGCTCGGACACAGGCTGCGCATCCTGGTCGGAAAGCCCGGCCTCGACGGGCATTCGAACGGCGCCGAGCAGATCGCCGTCAGGGCCCGCGACGTGGGCATGGAAGTCATCTACCAGGGCATCCGCCTGACCCCGGAGCAGATCGTGTCGTCGGCGCTGGAGGAGGACGTCGACGTGATCGGGCTCTCGATCCTCTCGGGGTCCCACCGTGAGCTGGTCCCGCGCGTCGTCGAGCTGCTGCGAGCCGAGGGCGTCGATGTCCCCGTCGTCGTCGGCGGGATCATCCCGCCGGGAGACGTCCCCGCCCTCAGCGAGGCCGGGGTAGCGCGCGTCTATACCCCCAAGGACTTCGAGCTCAACGAGATCATGGGGGACATCGTCGAGCTGGTGGCGCAACGCGCCGCCGACGCGGCGCCCCAACCCGCTTGAGCGCGGGCCCCCGTCAGGCGTCAACCTCATAGCCGTGGAGCGACAGGACCTCGGCGAAGGCGGCATCGGCGTGCCGGCGCAGCGCCGGGGGCATCTCGCGCCGCCAGCGACCGACGGAGTCGGACGCGGCGTCGCCGCCGGTTCGGTGGGCGGCCATCGCCGGATGCTCCTCCGAAGCCCGGTCGATCACCCGCTCGATCAGGTCCGCCGCGGCGTCGAGGCCGAGGTGTGAGAAGACCGCCCGCATGACCTCCCGCGGCTCCGCGACGAGGTCCTCGTAGCGGACGAGCAGCGAGCGTTCGCCGAGCGCGCGATGGGCGCGCGTCATCTCGACCAGCACGTGGCCCAGCCATTGTGTCCATTGCGCGTCGTCGTGGCCGCTGCGGCCGAACGCGGTGGCTCCGCGTCGCGCGTCGTAGGCGAGCATCGAGCACAGCATGTCGCGGGGATCGCGCACGAGCAGGATCTCGCGCGCATCCGGATACAGCTCCTGGATGAGCCGCGATCGCGGCTCAAAGCGCGCGTCGTTGATTGCGCCCTTCTCGGCAAACGCGACCGCGCGCTTTCCGGCGTGCGCCGCGAGCGTCGCGTAGAAGGCATCGATCCGGCCGCGGGCGAACGCGGCGAACGCGCGGATGTCGTCGCGGCACAGCGCTTCGGCGAGCGGCTCGTCCTCGGGAGGCAGCGGCTCCGGCTGGCTGCCGTCTCCCAACCACCACAGCCCCGTCGTGGCGCTCGGTCTCAGCGCCGTGAGTCCCGCGCGCGGATCGGCAAGCGAGCGGAGAATCTCGATCCAGTACGACAGGATCCGCGGCTCGTACTCGAACGGGCGGTAGACGATGACCTGGGGATGCTGATCGAGCAGCCGGGTCAGGAAGGTCGACCCAGTGCGCCCGGTACAGCGGATCACGATGGGCCGCAGGCCGTGCGCCCGCGGCTCGAGCACGGGCTCGCGCCGCCCGCGCACGGTCCAAAGCGGCGAGCGCGTGCCGTCTTCGACAACCGCCTCGAGGATGAGCTCGAACCGCTGCGGCAGGTCGAGCGCGCCGATCGCACCCCGGAACCCGCTGCGATCGGCGTGCGGGATGCCGGGGTGCGCGGAGCCCACGTCGGGGCGCGCGCCGTCGACCGGCACCCGGGCATGGACCGACCCTTCGGCGACCACCTCAATCGTTCGGATCGCGGCGCCAAGGCCGAGAGCCCAGCCGGCAAGCGCGATCGCGAACCCCGGCTGGGCCCCGCCGGTGACCGGACTTTCGAGGCAAGCTTCGGAGGTCGCCTCGGCGTGTGGGCGAACCTCGTCGACGACGACCGCCGGCCGCGCGCCATCCCGTCCCTGAGTGCGCCTGCGAAGCGGCGAGGATCGCCTCGATGCGAATGAAAAGCGGCCCATCGCCCTGGCTTCTAGCAGCTTGCAGAGCGCGGATCGCCACGTATCTCGGCTGCGAGGGAAGGCCGGGAGCGAAGTAGACTGACGGCCGTGTGGGGTCAGCTCCCGAACCTTTTGGCGACCCCGTAGCCCGATGGGAATCGCCGCTCGCACCGCCTTCCGACTTCGGTCAGGCCTCAGACGGCTTCCGGCGGGCTCACAGGAGCCCCAGTACGACCCCGTCACCTACCCGCTGACCTGGGCCCGCGGGTGGATGCTGGTCGAGCGCGGCTTCAGCAGGGTTCGGGTCGAAGTCTCCGGGACGGGCGTTTCCTACGCCCGCCTGCACGCGGTGCGGAGACCAGATCTCGCGCGCCTCAGCCGCTACGCCAGCGCACCGATGTGCGGCTGGGAGGCGGCGATCGACGTGCCGGACATGGAGCCCGGGACCCCGGTCACGGTGACGGCGGCCGCCGAGGGCCGGGCGGGCGAGCTTCGACTCGGCTCGGTGGATGCGACCGTCGGCGAGCGGGTGCGGCGCCCCCCGGCCGATCCCGCGTGGTTGAGGACGTTAGCCGGCCGAACCCGCATCGCCGCAACCGACTCGCGCCCACGGGACGGCCGCTTGCGCCTCCTCGTCTTCACGCACCAGCTCGACCTCGGCGGCGGACAGCTCTACCTGCACGAGCTGCTGCGACTGCTGATGCGCGGAGGCGGAGTCGAGTGCATGGTGGTCTGCCCGACTGACGGGCCGCTGCGCAAGGAGCTCGAGCAATGGGGGGTCGGCGTGCACCTTGGCGAGCCGGTTCCTGCCGATGGCGCCAGGTACGAGGCGCGGCTCGCGGAGCTCGGCTCGCTCGCGCGTACCTTCGGCGCCGACGTGATCCTCGCCAACACGGTCCTGACGTTCGACGGCATCGACCTGGCCGCGCGCGTGGGCGTCCCCGCGATCTGGGCGATACACGACAGCATTCCGGTCGAGCGATGCGAGGGCGGCCTCTTCTTCGGCCTCGACGATCACGTCGTCGAGCGCTTCCGGGCCGCTGTCGAGTCGCCCGCGACCCTCGTCTTCGAGGCCGATGCCACCCGCGACCTCTACTCGGGATACGCCGACGCCGCACGCCTGCGCCGCATCGACTACGGCATTCCGCTGGCCGAGATCGACCGATACCGCCGTGACGCCGACCGCGAGGCGCTGCGGACCAAGCACGGGATCGCCCTCGGCGATCGCATGGTGGTCTGCGTCGGCACGCTCCAGCCGCGCAAGGCGCAGACGTCGCTCGCGCTCGCGTTCGCGCAAGCCGGGAGCGAAGCCCCGGAGGCCACGCTCGTGTTCGTCGGCGATGAGCGGTCGGTGTACTCGGACGGCCTGCGCGAGCTCGTCTCGCGCCTCGGACCCGTCGGCGACCGGATACGGATCGAGCCGATGACGCCGGACGTCATGCAATGGCTCGAGATGGCGGACGGATTCGCGATCGCTTCCGATGTCGAGTCGATGCCGCGCTCGATCCTCGAGGCGATGGGATTCGGGCTCCCAGTGCTCGCGACGAGCGCGTGGGGCATCCCCGAGCTGATCGAGGACGGCGTCAACGGATTGCTGTGCGAGCCCAACAGCTTCGACTCCCTCGTCGACGCCATGCGACGCCTGCTCTGCATGAGCGAGGAAGACAGTGACGCGATCGGCGACGCCGCACAGCGGACCATTCGCGAGACCCGCGATTCGAGCCTGTATGAGCGCGAGTACCGCGCGTTGCTCGGCGAGCTGACGGCCGGCGCGGGCAGGCGGCATGCGGCGGCCTTAGCCGAGGGGCCTGCCGGGATCCTCCAGCCCGGCTAGGCAGTCCGGTCGGGAGAGCGCCCGGGCCCGTTCAACGTTCCGATGACGCCTCCGGCCGCGGCGGCCGCGGCGATCAAGGCGACGAGCACGAGGTCGGCGCGGTGCTTTTCCCCGTTCGCGGCGCGCGCCTCCGCCAGGGTCCGCCGAGGGATGTTCCTTGCCACCCACCGCGCCACGCGCCGCCGCTCGGCCGGGCCAAGGGTCATCCCGAGGTAGCCGTACGAGGAGCGGGAGTTGTCGAAGCCGTTCTTGATCGACCACATGATCCCGTGGTCCTGGTAGTGGTCGACTACGACGCGATCGTCGGCGGCCATCTCGCCACGCTTGAACAGCTCCGGCATGAGCTTCGACTCGAGCCGGCCCGGCACGCCGTCGAGGCCTCCCAGAGCGGAGCGCTTGAAGGACAGCGTCGAGACCGGGGGCGGCCGGTGCGACGGAAGCTCCGGCATTGGTGGCTGCCAAGGCGCGGCGAACGCAAGGAAGTTGCCGCGGCCGGCCACCGTGTCTGGCGTTGCGTTCACCAGGCAGCCGACGATCGCGGCCGCGTCGGGGCTCTCGGCATGGGCTCTGATGACCGCCTCGCACCATCCCGGTACGGGGATGGCGTGGTCCTCGCCGATCGCCACGATCTCGCCCCGGGCCTCGCTTACGCCGCGGGCGCGCAGCCGCAGCAGGTTGGCATCGTCCAGGGGGATGTGGTGCACAGCCTCGGGAACCGGCCGTGCGGGGCCCCCGACCAGCACGATCTCGGCACCGACCCCTTCCGCCTCCGGGACGAGCACCTCGAGCAGCTCACCGACCTCGTCGAGGCCATGGCGCGCGGTCACGACGATCGAAAGCGGTGGTCTGGACGACGCCGGCATCCGGTTCGATGCTGGCATAGAGCACGTCCCCGTGCGCGGAGGCGATCACCGGTCATGCAGCGGGTGCGGCTCACGCAAGCCGGGCGCTAGCCTGAAGAACGTGAACGAGGAGCTCACGAACGGCGGCACCGCCTGGCTGCGCTGCTACCGCTGCTGGTCGCAACGGCTCGAGGCCCAGATCCATTACGACGCGATCGTGCGGATCGATCCCGAGACCGGCCAGTCGACGGACCGCGTCGAGGAGGTTCAGGAGGTCGTCGTCCAGTGCCTCGACTGCATGCACGATCAGCCGCACCTGACGATCGAGGATGGACGGATCGTTCCCGTCGAGGAGCGCTGGGAGCGGATGGTCGGCGGCATACCGTGGGTCGCGTCGTGCAACGTGACCGTCGACCAGGACCTCGTCGAGACGTGCTCCGGGCCCGAGGCCGCCGACTCGCTGACCTACGGCGCCTTCGGCGAGTCCGGCACCCGCGAGTTCTTCACCCACGTCCGCTTCCACAAGCACGACGACGAGCGGATCGCCATCCACCTGCTCGTCGAGCTCTACGCGCGCTCCCAGGAGGAGGCCACAGGGGTGCTCGAGGAGGCGTCCAGAGGCACGCTCGAGATCACGTCGCTCGTCGAGGAGTCACGGCCCACCGCGCACACCTCCGACGAGGCGCACTGAGCAGGACCGGGCGCGGCGGGATATAACCCCCGCCACGTGGCCGGCATCGGGACCTTCATCTCACCCGGGCGCTCGCTCGAGCAGGCGATCACCCGGGCGCGGCTCGCCGACGAGCTCGGCTTCGACTCCGTCTACACGACGCACATCGCGGCGCGCGACTCGCTGATCACCCTCGCCGCGTACGCCGCGACGACGAACCGGGTCAGGGTCGGTACGGGGGTGCTGCCGATCTTCTCGCGCACGCCGGTGGCGACGGCCCAGGCCGCGGCGACGATCGACGAGCTTTCGGGCGGTCGCATGGTCCTCGGGCTCGGGGTCTCACATCAGGTGACGGTCGAGAACTGGTTCGACTCCAAGATCGAAAAGCCCGTTACCCAGATGCGGGAGTACGCCCAGATCGTGCGCGCGATTCTGAGCGGCAGCGAGCCGCCGGAGGGCGAGTTCTTCAAGACGAAGTTCCAGTTCATGGGCTACGAGCCGCGCGCCGAGCTGCCGATCTACATCGCCGCGCTGTCGCCGAGGATGCTGCGGCTGGCCGGCCAGATCGCCGACGGCGCGATGCTGTGGCTGTGCAACCCGGCCTACATCCGCGACGTCGTCGTCCCCGAGCTGACCAAGGGACGTGAGAAGGCCGGCAAGGAGCTGGACGGCTTCGACATCGTCGCCGCGGTGCCGTCGGCGCTCAGCGACGACCGCGATGCCTCGTTCGCGACGATGCGCGGCGAGCTGGTCACCTACTTCTCATTGCCCTTCTACAGGCAGATGATCGAGCGCTCGGGGTTCGACGCCGACGTAAAGGCGTTCGACGAGGGAATGCAGTCCGGCGACGTCGAGAAGGCAAAGGGCGGCATCTCGGACGACTTCCTCGCGGCGTTGACCGCGATCGGGTCGGAGGACGAGGTCCGCGCCGGCATCGAGCGCTACAGGGAGGCGGGCGCCACCTCGCCGTGCGTCGGCGGGATTCCCGGGGGCGACGTCGAGGCGACCCTCGGCGCCGTCGCCGAGCTGGTCTAGCCCAGGCAACTCACCACGCTGCAATGGCGCCTTATTGGCGCTATGCGCTAACAACGCGCCACCTCTGGGCCGAACCTCTATTCGACCGCGGCCTCGGCCCGGGGCGGATCGCCGCCGCCCTCGATCGCCTCGGGCTTGCGCGGCACGAGCACCGCGCGCTTGAACTCGGCGACCAGGGTCCCGTCCTGCTTGTAGGCACGGGTGTGGACCCTGACCACTCCGCGATCGGGCTTCGACTCCGAAGGCCGGACCTCGAGCACCTCGGACTCGCAGAACAGCGTGTCGCCGTGGAAGACCGGTGCCGGGTGGCTGAGATCGTCGGTGGCCAGGTTGGCGATCGCCTTGCCCGACACGTCGGGAACGGTCATGCCGAACACGAGCGAGTAGACGTAGGGGCCCGCGACGACGTTTCGGCCCTGCTGCGACTGCTGGGCATAGACGTCATTGACGTGCAGCGGGTGGTGGTTCATGGTCAGCAGGCAGAAGAGGTGGTCCTCGGACTCGGTGACCGTCTTCGCGGGCCAGTGCTTGTAGACGGCGCCGACCTCGAACTCCTCGAGGTAGCGCCCGTACGGCCGCGACCCGGATGCCTCGCGCCCGGCCTGGTCGGTTGTCAGCTTGTGGTCGTCGCTCAATGCACCTTGCGGGTCCGAGCCCGCCGATCGTGACGGCTCACGACCTCGCCGATCAAGCGCTGGACCTGACGGTCCCCGGCGACCTTGATGTGTCCCTGCTCGTAGGCCTCGCGCCAGTCCTTGAGCTTTCCGTCCTCGGCAAGCTGGTTGAAGTGCGAGCGCGGGATCGAGATCTCGAGCCGCGCGTCATCGGGCTGCTCCTTGGTGATCTCCGGCCCGGGCGTGCGAACACGGAAGACCTGCACGTCGCCGCGCCCGCGCAGCTCGAGCCGCACCACCAGCTTGAGGCGGTCGAAGGCCGGCACCTCGAGGGTGAGGCGGCGATAGGCGGTTGCGATCAGGTCCTGTGCGCGAGCCATGTTCTAGGTGATTGGTGTCCGCTGGAGGGGAACGCGAAACGCGCCGCCATCATCAGGCCGGGTTTCGCTCCAGGAGCTTCTTGCCGATCACCATTCTCTGGATCTCGGAGGTTCCCTCCCCGATCAGCAGCAGCGGTGCGTCGCGGTAGAGGCGCTCGATCTCGTACTCCTTCGAGTAGCCGTAGCCCCCGTGGATCCGGAAGCACTCCTCGACTACCTCCTTGCCGGTCTCGGAAGCGAACAGCTTCGCCATCCCGGCCTCCAGGTCGGAGCGCTCGCCGGCGTCCTTGAGCCGCGCGGCCTTCATCGTCAGCAGACGGGCCGCCTCGACTTTGGTGGCCATGTCCGCGAGCTTGAACTGAATCGCCTGGTGCTGGGCGATCGGGCGGCCGAAGGTCTTGCGCTCCTGGCTGTAGCGCAGCGCGAGCTCCAGCGCGCGCTGGGCGATTCCGACGCCGCGCGCGGCGACGTTGACCCTGCCGACCTCGAGCGCGTCCATCATCTGCTTGAAGCCCTGCCCGAGGCCCGCCTCCTCACCGCCGAGGATGCGCTCAGGGGGGCAGCGGTAGCCGTTGTAGACGAGCTCCGTGGACTCGACGCCCTTGTAGCCCATCTTCTTGATCTTCGGCGGGATGTCGAGGCCCGCGAAGTCGCCCTCGTTCTTCTCCGCCCACGGCTCCTTCTCGGTGATGTAGCACGTCATCCCCTTGTACGGCGGGTCCGCCTTCGGGTCGTTCTTCATCAGCACGAACACGACGCCCGAGCCGAGCCCGTTCGTGACCCACATCTTCTGGCCGTTGAGCTCCCAGGAGCCATCGTCGCCCTTCTTGGCCACCGACTTGATTCCCTGGACGTCGGAGCCCACCTCGGGCTCCGACAGCGAGAAGGCGGCGCGGATCTCCCCCGTCGCCATCTTGGGCAGGAAGTAGTCCTTCTGCTCGTCGGTGCCGAACTTCATCAGCAGGTATGAGCCGATGAAGTGGGTGTTGACCACGCCGGAGATCGAGATCCAGCCGCGCGACAGCTCCTCGACGATCATCGCGTAGGTGGTCAGGTCGAGGCCCATCCCGCCGTAGTCCTCGGGGATCGTGACCCCGAAGAGGCCGAGCTCCTTCATGTGGTCGACGACCGCCTCGGGGAACTTGTCCTCGTGGTCGAATTCCTCGGCCACGGGCAGGATCTCGTTGTCGACGAACTGGCGCACCATCTCGGTGATCGCCTTCTGCTCGTCGGTCTTCTCGGTCAGCTCAGCCGTCGCTGTTGCCATCTCTGGAGACGTTCCTCCTGTCGCGGGATAGGCGCTTTCCGGCGCGGCCCCTCGCGCGAAAGCGCGGTTGACAGGCCAGCCAGCAGGAAAAATGCAGGATACCGGCGGCGTGCCCGCCGGCGCCCGCTCAGAGCCTCCAGGAGTAGCTGTAGCCGACCGCGTCCGGCTCGCGCCGCTCGTAGAAACGCTGCGCGTCGGTGCGCGCCAGGCCGGTGTCGAGCTCGATGTGGGTCGCGCCGCGCCCCCGCGCCCAGTCGGCGGCGGCGTCGAGCAGCCTTCCGCCCACTCCCTGGGAGCGTCGCCGCGGGTCGACCGCGAGGTCCTCGACCCAGCAGCGCTGTCCGAAGCGCACCGAGTTGAGCTCCAGGTAGGCGGTGCACAGCCCGATCAGCTCGTCGCCGTCCTCGGCGACGAGCACGGCGCTGTCCGGCGCGGCGACCGCCTCGGCGAGCGCGCGGCGCGCGCGCTCCGAATCCCAGCCCGGTGGCAGGTAGCCGGGCTCTCCGAACAGCCACGCATACAGCGGCACGATCCGTTCCTCCTCGCCCGGCCGCGCTTCGCGAATGCCGACGCCCATGCGCCGGAAACTACGCTGTAGCTAGTCTGCGCGCCGCCAAGACCCAGAAAGGACGCAGTGAGAAACCCCAGAGACTTCTTCCACCCGCTCGCCATCGACGCGCCGCAGCCGCTGCGCGAGATTCCCGTCAAGCCGTCGCGGATGATCCACTTCTTCGACGCCTCCAACGAGAAGATGCGGGCGAAGGTCCCCGACATGGCCAAGCAGGCGGACATCCTGCTCGGCAACCTCGAGGACGCCGTCCCGGTCGACAAGAAGATCCCCGCGCGGGAGGGGCTGATCGAGGTCGGAAAGGCAGTCGACTTCGGCGAGACGCAGCTCTGGACCCGCGTCAACGCGCTCGAGAGCCCCTGGGTGCTCGACGACCTCACCCAGCTCGTCACCGAGATCGGCGACAAGCTCGAGGTGATCATGATCCCCAAGGTCGAGGGGCCGTGGGACATCCACTACGTCGATCGCCTGCTCGCCCAGCTCGAGGCGAAGGCGGGGCTGGAGGAGCCGCTGCTGGTCCACGCGATCCTCGAGACCTCGCTGGGGGTCATAAATCTCGAGGAGATCGCGACGGCGAGCCCGCGGATGCAGGGGATGAGCTTCGGGCCCGCCGACCTGGCGGCGTTTCGCCGCATGAAGACGACGCGCGTCGGCGGCGGTCACCCCGCGTACCGGGTGATCGAGGACCCCGATCCCGACGACCCCGACGCCCCGCGCGCGACGGCCCAGCAGGACCCGTGGCACTACTCGATCGCGCGCATGGTCGACGCCTGCACGTCGGCCGGGATCCTGCCCTTCTACGGCCCCTACGGAGACATCAAGGACACCGAGGGCTGCGAGACCCAGTTCCGCGCCGCCTTCCTGCTCGGCTGCGTCGGCGCGTGGTCGCTGCACCCGGTTCAGATCGAGATCGCGAAGAAGGTCTTCAGCCCACCGGCCGACGAGGTCAAGTTCGCCAAGAAGGTGCTCGAGGCGATCCCCGACGGCGCGGGGGTGCACATGATCGA
>DASPWW010000060.1:0-4116 GCA_035637595.1 Solirubrobacterales bacterium
AGAAGTACGGGTCGCTGTCGTCGAACGCGGGGTTGGCTGTGATCTGGGTCTGCCCGCTGCCGTCGAAGTTCATGACCCAGATCTCGCGGTTCATGCCGTCCATTTTGCGCGTGAACGCGATCTTCTCCCCGTCGGCCGACCAGGTGGGCTCGGCGTCGAACTCCGGCCCGCTCGTGAGCTGCGTGGGGTTCTGGCCGTTGGTGTCCATCGTGAAGATGTCGTTGCCCGGGTTGTGCGCGAACGCGATCTTCCCATTCGTGCCGGGAAACGCCGCCGCCGCGCTGCTCGCGCCAATCAGCGCCACGACGCCCACCAAGGCGCAGAGCGCCACCGTTGACCAGAACTGCTTGCCCATCCTCGATCTCCTCCCTACGTGGGGCGAAGTCTCTCAGAAGACTCGCGCTAAGGAATCAGGTCCCGTGCAAGGCGGTCGCCTCCCCGCCTGCGATCCTGGGCCGCGCAAGAATGACTTGAGCCAACTCCAGTCAGCCCCGAAGAGGCAACCGGCGATGTAGCCGTCGGATCCTCTCGCGGGTTGCCGGGTTCAAATACCGTCTCATAATGGCCGCTCACGGCTAAGGCACAAGCGCCCAGCAGCCGAAAAGGGGAAGGTGAACCGAGTTTGGACGGGGGTTTGGATCATCGCGCTCGCGGCGCTGGGCGTCGCGTTCGGCTGGTTCGCGATCGCCCATCGCGACGAGCAGGCTGCGAGCGACCCCGCGACGGCCGCGGTGCAGGAAGAGCCCCCCGCTGACGCTCCCAAGGTCGCGAGTTTTCCGGGCCAGGGCTATGAGGTCGCCCAGGTGAGGGAGGGCGAGAAGGTCGAGGTATTCGACCACCCCGGAGGCGACGTCGTGACGCGCCTCGGGTCCAGCACCGATTTCGGCTCGCCCCGGGTCCTGCCCGTGATCCACCCCGGGAAGCAGTGGCTCGGGGTCGCCGATCCCAAGCTCGGCAACGGCGCCGTCGGCTGGGTCCGCTACGACCCCGAGAAGCTGACGCTTGGAGACACCCGGTTCTCGCTGCGGATCGACCTCTCGGCTCGCACGCTCGAGTTGCGCCGCGACGATGACGTGCTTCGCAAGGTGACGGTGAGCGTCGGAAGGCTCGGCAACGAGACGCCGACCGGGCGCTTCGCGGTCACCGACACGATCGTCGAAGGCCTGGATCCGGTCTACGGGTCCGGCGCGGTCGCGCTCAGCGCCCGCCAGGACAGCCTGCCACCGGGCTGGGTGGGGGGCGACCTGATCGCGATCCACGGCTGGGCCGGCCCCGTCGGCGCGGCGGAGTCGGGCGGCTGCCTGCGAGCCTCCAACGAGGACGTCGAGGCGCTGATCGAGCAGCTGCCGCTCGGCGCCCCGGTCTTCATCAGCAACTAGTGGCGGCTACGTCTCACAGGATGTATAGAGCTTGAAGCCCGTCGTGACGTCCGCCTCGGGGAACTTGAAGCTCGCCTTCGAGTAGACGTCCGTGTTGCAGCTCGAGCTCGGCACGGGCTTGGACAGCCGAACGGTCACGGGAGTCACCTCACCGGTCATAGGGACGGGGGTCTTGCCCTTGCCCTTGGTCCTGTTCGATCCCCAGAACTTCCACTCCAGGCTCTTGGCGTTCACCGCGCCGGCCTCCGAGGACTCCCCCTTCTTGAAGAACGAGCACCTGTTCGGCTCGACTCGAACCACCGGTCCCGAATCGCCCGTGGGCGGCGGGAAGTCCTTGTTCCAGCACAGCACCGACCGCTTCGCCTCGCTTCCCGCCGTTGGCGCCGGCGCAAGCGCCGCCGCGATGACGAGCATGATCGAAATCGATTTCATCTCCGCCTCCCGTACGTAGGCTCGATCACAGCCTAGATGACTGATTCCACCATCTAGGCGGTCTGGGACTGCTCGGTCAACGCCGTTTCGAGCGACGCCTCGAAGTCGTCGATGTCGCTGACTACCCGGCGGTCGCCGACGATCCCGAAGAAGACGCCGCCGTCGTAGCTCACGACGCCTATCGACAGCGCGTGGCCCTGGGGCGAGAGCGGCACGAAGGGGTAGACCTCCACCATCCGGCGGCCCAGCAGATAGAAGGGCACCTGCGGCCCCGGGACGTTGGAGACGACGAGGTTGAACACCCGCGGCCGGGCCATCAGCTCGGAAAGCAGGCGGTTGATCGTCGGCGGGGTCCAGCCCGTCGCCTCGATGATCAGCGACGCGGCGCGTGCCTGCTCGGACTGCTTGAGCCGCGCGGTCTCCTCGCGAATGCGCTCGAGGCGAAGGCGCGGGTCCTCGACTCCGAGCGGCAGGCGGACGAGGATCGTCGAGATCCGGTTGCCGAGCTCGAGGTGCTCGTCGGGGCGGCGCACGCTGACAGGAACCAGCGCGACCAGCTCGTCGGGCAACTCGTCGCCGCGTCCGGCGAGGAAGCGCCGCAGTGCGCCCGCGGCGACCGCCAGGATGACGTCGTTGACGGTCGCACCCGAGTCGCCGCGCGCGTCCTTTATCGCCTGGAGGTCGCCGCGCGCGTAGGCGACGCGGCGGTCGCGGCCGATCTCGACGTTGAGCGGGCTCGGCGGGCAGGTCGGCCCCCCGGCGGCGAGCCCGACGAATCCCTCCGCGGTGCGCATCACCCGCGAGGCCGTCTCGCCCGGCATCTTGATCGCGCTGCCCGCCGCCTTGCGGGCGCTGCGCAGCGGGCGGCGGATGCGCTCCGAGGCGGCGCGGACGAACAGCATCTCGGAGCTGGGCGCATCGGGCTCCCAGGGCTCTTCGGGCATCTCCATCTCGGTGCCCTCGGGGTTGGGGTCGAGCAGGATCGTCCCGACGTCGACCGCCGAGACGCCGTCGACCAGCGCGTGATGGGTCTTCGAGATGTAGGCGTGGCGATCGCCCTCGACTCCCTCGATCATGTAGAGCTGCCACAGGGGGCGCTGGAGGTCGAGCGGCTCCGACATCACCCGTCCGACGAAGTCGCGCAGCTGCTCGAGCGTGCCGGGCCGGGGCAGGGCCGAGTGGCGCACGTGCCAGCGCATCTCGAAGCCGGGATCGTCGGTCCACTCGGGGTTGGTGAGCTTGAGCGGGGTCGGCGTGACGCGCTGGCGAAAGCGCGGCACGAGTCCGAGGCGCGAGTCGACGTGCTCGAGCAGGGCTTCGAAGTCCGGCGGCGCGCCCTCCATGATCGTTGTCGCTCCGACGTGCACGTGGATCGGACCCCGCTCGGCGAGCAGGGACGACATGTCGGAGGGCGAGAGGCGCTCAGGCACGGGCGCGCGCTCACCCTACCTTCACCCGTGTGGGCCCCGGCGATCTATGCTGCTGTCCATGGCTCCGCGGGGTGTCCGATGGCGCGATCGCCGGGATGCGCTGCTGCTCGCGCTCGCTGTGATCCTCGGCGCCTCGTTCGTCGCCGGGGCCGTGGTCGGAGCCCGGCAGGGCGGCGGCCACGTCATCCGTGGCACCAACAAGGCCGACCGCCTCGTCGGCACGCCCGGGGACGACGTCATCCTCGGGCTGCGCGGCCGCGATCGGATCCGCGCCCGACCCGGCAACGACCGGGTGGACGGCGGCGGGGGGCGCGATCGCATCACGGGCAAGAAGGGCGACGACGTGCTCAGCGGCGGCCCCGGAAAGGACCGCATCAGGGGCGGCAGCGGCGACGACCGGCTGTTCGCCGACGCGGGCGGCGCGCTGCTGATCGGCGGCAAGGGCCGCGACCAGTTCAACATGGTCGACGGCGAGCAGGTCGGCGGCGAGGGCAACGACCTCATCCGCGCCCGCGACGGGACGCTCGACGAGATCAACTGCGGCCCCGGCGACGACACCGTGATCGTCGACGAGGCCGAGGACGGGGTCTTCGACTGCGAGCAGGTGATCTACCCGTGAGCGGGCGCCGGGGCGACGAGCGCCCGCGCAACGAGGCCGAGGAGCGCTTCGAAGCCGAGCACCCCGACTCCTATCTGCGCCGGCGCGACTTCCTGGCGCGCGCCGGGGCGCTGGCCGGCGCGGCGGGGCTCGCCTCCGTGCTGGGCGTGGACCAGCTGCTCTCCCAGGCGGCGCTGCGCGAGGCGCGCGCCAATCCGCTGCCGAGCCCCAGCGAGCTGCCGATCGACACCTTCGTGGTGCTGATGATGGAGAACCG
>DASPWW010000061.1:0-5718 GCA_035637595.1 Solirubrobacterales bacterium
CGGTCAAACGTTCCTCTCGCGGGATTGACGCGGTGATCGCTGCCCTGGCCGTGGCCCAGCACGGGAGGGTGTCGCGGAGCCAGCTCATCGAACTCGGTCTCGAACGATGGGAGATCTCCTATCGGCTGCAGCTCGGCCGACTGCATCCGATTCACCGAGGCGTGTATGCGGTGGGTCATCGGGTTGTGTCGAAGGAGGCGCGATGGATGGCGGCGGTCATGGCGATCGGCGCAGGCGCCGCCCTGAGCCATGGTTCCGCCGCGGGTCTCTGGGGCCTCCTCCACCCAGCCAATGCTCGTATCGATGTGACGGCGCCGCGCAAGGTCCGCGCGCCCCCCGGCGTAACGGCGCATCGAAGCACCTTGCCCACCGACGAGATCACCGTCGAGCGCGACATCCCGGTCACTACCGTCCCCCGCACACTCCTTGATCTCGCGACGGTTCTGACCCCCCGCCAGGTCGAGCGTGCGATTGAGCAAGCCGAGGTCCGCAGGCTCCACGACCCGCTCTCCCTCAGTGACCTCGTGGAGCGCTATCCGGGCCGCCGGGGAACAGGAGTCGTCAAGGCAATCCTCGAGGAAGGGCGCCTCGGCGCCACGATCACCCGAAGCGAGCTAGAGGAGCGCTTCCTCGCGTTCCTCGAGACCCAATCTCTACCCAGCCCCGAGCTGAATGTCCCTATCGAGCTGCGGGGCTCGTGGATCGAGGCCGACTGCGTCTGGCGCCGGCAACGGGTCATCGTCGAACTGGACGGCCATGCCAGCCACGCCACCGCGGGGGCATTCGAACGCGACCGGGCGCGGGATCGAACGCTTCAAGCCGCGGGTTGGCGCCCCGTGCGAGTCACCTGGCGCCACCTGCACCGAGAACGCGAGCAGCTTGCGGCGGATCTGCGCGAGATGCTCAAGGAATCCGCGACGCCATGCGCCGGGCCAGCGTGGTGAGGGGCAGGGCCGAGGGCGCCGTGAAGGGGCTGCCGCGCTAACCGTCGGCGGCATTCTCCCCCGCGCGCTCCGACACCTCGAGGCAGAAGTCGCGGATCGCGTCGGCGAACGCGTCGCTCACCGCGCATGCGTCCGGGGTCTTGACCGTCCGCGCCTCGGGAAACGCGGCGACCACGTCCTCGAAACCCTCATCGGTCGTCCCGAGACACCCTTCGTGCTTTCCCAGCAAAAGCGGGCACCTCAGATCACGGAGGATTTCTCCGACCTCGACCGGCTCATCACGGGCCATGTCCCAGCCGCGCTCGACGAGCTCCCTCGGGAAGCGCTCGAGCATGTGCTGGGCCAATTCGTCACCGTACGAGCCCTGCGTGAGCTGGACGATTCCGTGGCGAATGAAGGAGTCGTAGTCCTGATGCAGGACCTGGCGCATAGCAAGCCAGACCTCCTTGTTGATGGGGGCGCGATCTCCCTCCATGTCGTAGGACAAGCTGGCGTGGCCCAGCGCCATGCCCTCGACCGGCTCGGGCCGCTCGCGAGCTATCAGAGCCGCGGCGCCATTCCCGTCGCCATCGGCAATCAGGAAGAATCGATGCCATCCGCGTCGGTCGAGCTCTCGAAGGCCCCTCCAGGCGACGGCCTTGCGGATGACCGGCTCGCCGCGCTCGAAAGCATCCTCGAACTCGCCGGGGATTGGCTCATCCCCTACCGCGGGCGGGTCATACGACGCCACCTCGGCCCATTGCTCGAGGCGTGGCTTGATCACCCATTCGAGCTCGGTGAAGCCCGGAACGAGCAGCAGGCGGGGGCGGCTCATCCGTCAATCAAAGCGCAAGCCGGGCCTGATACGCGCACAAAGTGAGAGCGCCCCCTGGGGGAGGGGGCGCTCTCGGGGTACTTACAGGGAGGAGAGATATATGTGTATCTGTGTGAGGTCGGTCGAAGATCAGACGCCGCGCGGGACGCTGAACCGCGTTGTCGCGGTCAGCGCCATCTGAGCGACGCCAACTCCGACCAGAAAGGTCGCCGCAAGGCCGTCGCCCGTGGCTATGCCGATGCCGGCGCCGGCGAGGATCGCCGAGATCGCCAGGACGTAGTCGAATCCCGCGTGGGCCGAGAGCGGAATCGGCCGGCGGGCGCCGTAGATCGACAGCGAGTGCCCGAGCAGGATCGCTCCGAGCACGAACGCGATCACGTCCGTGGTCGTTCCGAGGCCCAGCAGCAGCGGCGCGAACATGATCGCCGGAGCGGCGATCATCTCGAGCGCGCCGTGGAGGCTCAGGGGGATGGTTCGAGAGACGGTCATTGCGCTTTCCAAGGCTACGAACATACGTGCGCTTTGTCTGTGACCCCGGTCACAGTGACCCGGAGCGGTACCGTTCGGCGCGATGACCCGCTGGCGCGTGGACACCCTGCTCGCGGACCGCGGCCTGGCCGGCTCGCGCGCCAGCGCGGCGGCCTCGGTGCGCGCCGGGCGGGTGCGGCTCGGCGCCGCTGGGCCACGAGCGACCAAGCCCGGCCAGCTCGTCACCGAGGAAACGGAGCTGGTCGTCGAGGAGCCGCCGCCCTACGTCTCGCGCGGCGGCCTCAAGCTCGCCAACGCGCTCTCTACCCTCGGCGTCGCGGTCGAGGGGCGGGCATGCCTCGACGTCGGGGCCTCGACCGGCGGCTTCACCGATTGCCTGCTCAAGCACGGGGCGAAGAGAGTCATCGCCCTCGACGTCGGGCACGGTCAGCTCGACTGGGCGCTTCGCAACGACCCGCGGGTCGAGGTCATGGAGCGGGTCAACGCTCGCGACCTGCGGCCCGGGGCGCTGCCGTTCGAACCCGACCTGGCGACGATCGACGTCTCCTTCATCTCGCTCGCCCTCGTCCTGCCCGCCGTCGCGCCCCGCCTCGCCCCGCGGGCCGACGTCCTGGCTCTGGTAAAGCCCCAGTTCGAGCTTGGCCGCGAGCGGGTGGGGAAGGGGGGAGTGGTCCGATCCGCGGACGACCGCCGCGACGCCCTCCTGCTCGCCGCCGACGCCGCAGCGAGCAGCGGCCTGCGGCTGCGTGGATTCGCGTCGTCCGGGCTTCCCGGCCCGAAGGGAAACCGCGAGAGCTTCATGTGGTGCGCGACCGAGAGCCCCGCGATGGACGCCGAGACCGCGGCGCGCGAGGTCGAGCCGTGAGCTCGCGCACCGCGGAGGCGCCGGCGGGGGTGCGAACCGCCGTCCTGATGACCCACTCGACGCCCGAGATCGAGGGGATGCAGGCCGCGCTGCGCGCCGCGCAGGCGCGCTCCTGCGCACTTGTGGCAACACCTGACGAGGCCTCGAAGCACGGCGACGCGGCCGACGGTCTCGAGGTCGTCGACGAGCTTCCGGCCGCGCCCGACCTCTGCCTCGTGCTCGGCGGGGACGGGACCATTCTGCGCGCCCTGCGCCGCTATGCCGGCGCCCCGGTGCCGGTGTTCGCGGTGAACTTCGGACGCATCGGCTTCCTCGCCGCGGTCGACCGCGACCAGCTCGAGCCCGGCCTCGATCGCGCCTTTGCCGGCGATTTCGAGGTCGTCTCGCTGCCGGGCCTCGAGGCGGACGGGGTCAGGGCGCCGGCGCTCAACGACATCACCTTCTCGCGCCCTCCGCAGGGGGCGGTCGCCGAGCTCGCGTACCGGCTCGGAGGCGAGGAGATCGGCCATGTGCGCTGCGACGGTCTCGTAGCCGCGACCCCGGCCGGCTCGACTGGCTACAACCTCGCCAACGCCGGACCCATCCTCGCCTGGGGAGTTGAGGGATTCGCGGTCAGCTTCATCGCGCCGCACACCCTCACGGCCCGGGCGCTGGTCGTCGCGCCCGACGACATCCTGCACGTGCGAAACGTCGGCCAGCGCGACGAGGTCGAGGTGGCCTTCGACGGCCTCCACGAGGGCGGGCTGCCGGTCGGCGAGGAGATCGAGGTCCGCTTCCGCGACGGCGTCGCGCAGCTCGCCCAGCTCGAGGGCACCAACTTCTACAACCGCATGCGCGAGAAGTTCGGCCAGCTCGCCGGTTGAGCCCATCGCCGCTCGCGGCGCCCCGCCGCCCGAGTCGCGGCGCGCATAAGCTGCCCGGAGCGGTGCAGCCCCCCAGCGGACACAAGTGGTGGACCCTGCTGGCGGTCTCGATCGCCACCTTCATGCTGCTGCTCGACGTCACGGTCGTGAACGTCGCGCTTCCGGACATTCAGACTGAGCTCGGATCGAGCTTCAACGAGCTGCGATGGGTGATCGACGCATACGCGCTGACCCTCGCCGCCACGATGCTGATCTTCGGCTCGGTCGCAGACCGGGTCGGGCGGCGCCGCGTGTTCACGATCGGGCTCACCCTGTTCAGCCTCTCCTCGCTTGCCTGCGGCCTCGCCTGGAGCCCGGTCGCGCTCGACGTGCTGCGCGGTGTCCAGGGGTTCGGCGGGGCCGCGATGCTGGCGACTTCACTCGCCCTGCTCGCCGCCGCCTACAGCGGGCGCGATCGCAACACCGCGTTTGCGGTGTGGGGGGCCAGCACGGCGGCGGCGGTCGCCATCGGACCGCTTGTCGGCGGTGCGCTCGTGGAGGGCATCAACTGGGAGTCGATCTTCTTCGTCAACGTCCCGATCGGGCTGCTCACCGCCATGCTGGTGGCGCGGGGCGTTCCGGAGTCGCGCGACACCTCGGCCACGGGCCGCCTCGATCTCGCGGGACTGATCACCGGTGCGGGGGCCATGGCCCTGCTCGTGCTTGCCCTGTTTCGAGGCAACGACGAGGGCTGGGGCAGCGCGCTGATCCTCGGTCTGTTCGGCGGCGCGGCGGCGCTCCTGCTCGCCTTCATCCTGATCGAGCGCCGCGCCGACCAACCGCAGCTCGACCTCGGCCTGTTCCGTAGGCCGACCACCGCCGGAGCCTCCCTGGGAATCCTGGCGATCGCGATCTCGGTGTTCGCGATGTTGACCTACCTCGTCTTCTACATCCAGAACGCGCTCGGCTATAGCCCCTTCGAAACCGGGCTGCGCCTCTTTCCGCTCACGGTGGCCTCGTTCTTCTGCGCGGCCGCCGCCGGTCGGCTCGCCGATCGGGTCCCGGTGCGGTTCCTGATCGCCGCCGGGCTGATCCTCGCCGGCCTCGGGCTGTTGCTCACACGGCGCATCGATCCGAGCTCGGATTGGACGGCTCTGCTCCTGGGCGGCGTCTTCATCGGCGCCGGCGCCGGGACGGTCAACCCATCGGTCGCGGCCGCCGCGCTGGGTGCCGCCCCGGTGGCCAAGAGCGGAATGGCCTCCGGTCTCAACAGCACCTTCCGGCTGCTCGGCGTCGCGATCGGCGTCGCGGCACTGGGCGCGTTGCTCGAGGGCCGGGTAACCGATCGACTCGGCGAGCTGCTTCCGGACGCCCCGAACGGTCTCGCCGACGTGGTCTCGACCGGCAACGTCGCGGCGGCCTCGAATGCGGCGCCGCCCGCCAGCCAGGAGCAGGTCGCGACCGCCGCGAAAGACGCGTTCGTGTACGGGATGGACGCCATCCTGCTCGCCGCGGCCCTGATCGCATTCGCCGGAGCGGCGCTGGTCCTGCTCCTCGTTCGACAGCGCGATCTGGTGTCCGCTCACAGCACGGAGGCGCCGGCCGCGGGCTAGTGCCCAGTCAACCAATGAACGCCCCGTTCTGGCGGCTGCAAGTCATCGCCTGGCGGCGTCCTCGGTCGCCGAAATAGCGCTGCTATTCCGGCTCCCTGCGTCCTTGCCATGCTCGACTTTCGCTCGCCAGAAGCGGGCCGTCATTGGTGGA
>DASPWW010000062.1:0-1685 GCA_035637595.1 Solirubrobacterales bacterium
AGGCGCGAGCCGGCGCGCTTCCATATCCCGGGCCACAAGGGCGGCCCGGGAGCGGCGCCGCAGCTCGTCGAGGCCATTGGCGCCGATGCGCTCGCCTTCGACGTCCCGGCGTTGATCGAGGGCATCGACGTCGGGCCGACCCCGACCCCGTTCGAGCTCGCCCAGCGCCTCGCCGCGAGCGCCTGGGGTGCGCGGCGAAGCTGGTTTCTGATCAACGGCGCGTCGCAGGGAAACCACGCCGCCTGCGTCGCCCTGCGCCATGCCGGCGAGCGCGTGGTGGTGCAGCGCAACGTCCACTCCTCGACGATCGACGGGCTCGTGATCGCGGGGCTCGAGCCGGCCTTCGTCGCACCCGAGCTCGACCCCGAGCTCGGCCTCGCCCACTGCATCACCCCTGAGGCGCTCGACGAGACGCTCGAGCGGACTCCCGAGGCGGTGGGTGCGATCGTCGTCTCGCCGACCTACTTCGGGGCGGTCGCGGACGTCGGCGGCCTCGCGGCCGTCGCCCACCGGCGGAGCGTTCCGCTGGTGGTCGACGAGGCCTGGGGGGCGCACCTCAACTTCTCAGACGAGCTGCCCGAGGCGGCGATCGCGGCGGGGGCAGACCTGGTCAACTGCTCGATCCACAAGGTGCTCGGCAGCCTCACCCAGTCGGCGATCCTCCACCTCGGGGACGGCGGGCTGGTCGACGAGGCGGTCGTCGATCGCGCCGTGACCCTGCTCGAGTCGACGAGCCCGAGCGCGCTGCTCGCGAGCTCGCTCGACGCGGTGCGCCGCCACGCCGCAATCGACGGGCCCGAGCTGCTCGCCGAGACCGTCGGGGCGCTCGAGGGGGTGCGCGCCGAGATCCGGGCGATCGGTGGGCTCGACGTCCTGGACGAGCGGATCGCCGGGCGGCCGGGCGTGCATGCCTGGGATCCGCTTCGCCTTGCGATCGACGTGCGCGGCACGGGCGCGACCGGATACCGGCTCGCCGAGCTGCTGCGCGAGATCGACGACATAAACCTCGAGCTGGCCACCGAGACGGTGATCGTCGCCGTGTTCGGGATGGGCGAGCATGCCGCGAACAGCGCCGGGCGCCTCGTCGCGGCGCTGCGGCGCGCCACCGACGAGCTCGGCTCTCGTCCCCGTGAGCCGGCCCGACCATTCGCCCCGCCGCCGCCCTGGGGCGCGCTCGAGCTGCCGCCGCGTGAGGCTTTCTTCGCCCCCCAGGAGGCGGTGGCGCTGGAGCGCGCCGAGGGCCGGATCGCCGCCGAGTCGCTCGCCGCCTACCCGCCCGGCATCCCCAACGTGCTGCCGGGAGAGCGGATCGGGGCCGAGACGCTGGCCTTCATCGGCGACGTGGTCGCCGGTGGTGGCATGCTGCGCGGCGCCGTGGACCGCAGCCTGAAGACGATCAGGGTGGTGGTGGAGCGATGAGTGACTCCAGCGAGTCCGGAACCCCGCGCCACCAGCCCCCCGACGCATCTGAGGCGCCGCGCTACACGGGCCTGCGGACCTTTGCCCGCTGTCCGCACAGCCGCGATCTCGACGGAGTCGACGTAGCCGTCGTCGGGGTCCCGTTCGACACCACGACGAGCTTCCGGCCGGGTGCGCGGTTCGGGCCCGAGGCGATCCGCTCGGCGTCGGTGCTGCTGCGCGACTATCACCCCGCGCTCGACGTCGCGGTGTTCTCGACGCTGTCG
>DASPWW010000063.1:0-5017 GCA_035637595.1 Solirubrobacterales bacterium
GATCCTCGAGGGCGACTACGTCGTGGTGCGCCCCGCCGACGATGCGAGCAACGGCGAGATCGTCGTTGCGCTGATCGAGGACGAGGCGACCGTCAAGCGCTATTTCAAGGATCGCAGCGGAGTCCGCCTCGAAGCCGAGAACCCCAGCTACAAGCCGATCCGCACCAAGGACGCGCGAGTGCTGGGCAAGGTCGTCGGAGTCTTCAGGAAGGTTTGAGCGCATGGCCGCGGTCGCGACACACAGCCCGGCGCATGGCGCTCACGTCGAGGAGCCGCGGACGGATGGCCCGGCGAGGCTGTTCGAGCCGCGAGGTTTGACGCTCGAGGACGTGATCCTCGGCGCCTGGGAGGACCTCATGGAGGGACGGCGCGCCGAGTGCCCCGTCTGCGGCGGCTCGATGTCGATGCTCGAGGGCTGCGAGAGCTGCGGCTCGGAGCTGTCGTAGGCCCGGCCCCGGGGGCTTCGCTGGAGGGGCGGGTCCGCGTAGTCAGAGTCGGCGGTTCCGCGGAACCGGACGTGGGCTGCATCGACCCCCACATATGGTGCAAATACAGCCCAGGTAGCGCGAGGCCGGATCCGGAGCCACAAGTCCGGCGGACGGCCCTACACTTGAGGTTGCAGGCTACGCAGTCGCGGGGGAGGTGAATCCCTCGAGGAAAGTCCGGACACCACAGAGCGAGGGCGGTGGGTAACGCCCACCCGGGGAAACCCGCGGGAAAGTGCCACAGAAACGACACCGCCGATGGCGCGGCAACACGTGAGCCGCGCACAGGCAAGGTTGAAATGGTGCGGTAAGAGCGCACCGGCGCAGCGGTGACGCGGCGTGCAGAGGCAAACCCCGCCCGGTGCAAGGCCAAGCAGGACCGACGACCCGGCTCGGCGAGGTCCAGGTAGGCCGCACAGATGGATGGCTGCGCTCGACAGAATCCGGCTTACAGGTCTGCTACGGGAAGGGCTCCTTCGGGGGCCTTTCCTATTTGAGGCGCCCGCATGAGGCGCCTGCGAAGTGCCTAGGGCGTCTTGCCCGCCTCGATGCGCTTCTTCCAGCGCCGCTGGCGGCGGCGGGCGTCGGCCATCGCCAGCGGGATGAGCCGCGTCGCGAGGTTGGGGAAGAGGTCGAAGAAGCGCGCGTAGGCGCCGCGCCACGCCGGTACCGCGACCACCGCCCGCGGGCGGTCGAGCAGCGGGCCCACCGCCGCCGCAGCCTCGGCGGGGCTCATCAGATGGCCCGAGAACGAGGGCGCCGCGTCGGGATCGTCGAGCTTGTCGGCGATCATCGGCGTCCAGATCCCGTCCGGACACAGCGCCGAGACGTGCACGTCGCGGACGCCGCTGCGGCGCAGGTCGGCCAGCGTGCCGATCGAGAACGCGATCGCGGCGTGCTTCGACGCCGAGTAGAGCGCCTCGCCGGGGGCGGCGACGAGCCCGGCGAGCGAGACGACGTTGATCACATGCCCGCGCCCGGCGGGTCGCATGACCTCGAGCGCGGCCACGGTGCCGTTGAACGTGCCGAGGGCATTTACCTCGAGGACCGTCCGGCGCGTGTCCGCGTCGTGCTCCCACGTCAGGCCCGTGACCAGGATCCCGGCGTTGTTGACCCAGACTTCGAGCGAGCCCGTGCGCTCCGCCGTGGTAGCCGCGGCCGCCGCGCAGGCGTCCGGCTCCCGCACGTCGAGCGCGGTGCCCCAGGCGTCGCCGCCGATCTGCTCGGCGGCGGCGATCGCGGCCTTCTCGTCGATGTCGCTGAGCTGGACGGTCAGCCCACGTCCCGCGAGGACGCGCGCTATCTCGAGGCCGAGCCCCCGACCCGCACCCGTGACAAGCGCGCCGCCCACGGCCGGCCAGGATAGTGCCGCGGCGTGCATACCGGCGGGCACGAGTGGTGCGGGCAGGACCGGGGCGCCGGATCGCGAACCGGGATCAGTACCCCGAGCGCGGGGCGTCCCGCGCACGGAAGCGCGGTTTCGTTGTGAGCATCCTGTTAGGATGCCGCGACTTTTCCGCTGAATTCCCGCCACATATTCGCGGGGATCGGGGGACCCAAGGATGTTGGGGCGAATCGCCGGCCTCTGCCGCGTAGCGCTAGCTCTTTCAGCGCGAGCCCGTCAGCTAACCCCGTAAGCACCGAAGAGAGGGCATGGACCAAGGCGTGGCCCGTTCACGGGCCCAACGGCATACCGGACGGCGAAGAACGGCCTCGAAAGAGCGCCGGCCGGACCGCGTTGCCCTGTGGGCGGTCTTCCTGGGCCTGTTCGCGGCGGTGGCCGCGGCGGCCAGCGCCCAGGGCGCGAGCTCGGGGGGCGTCGGCGACCCGGTCACACCGCCCGCCACGCCCGAGTGCCCCGCGATCGAGTTCGGCCAGCGGCCGCTGAAGCTCGGCGACTGCGGCAGCGACGTCCAGACGCTGAACCTGCTGTTGAAGTCCAAGCCCATGGGCACCGGCGTCATCCCCGACAACCAGTTCAGCGACGCCACCGAGCAGGCCGTGAAGGCGTTTCAGGAGGCGGCGGGACTGAGCTCCGACGGCGTCGTCGAGTCCGCCACCCGCAAGGCGCTCAAGAAGGGGATGACCAAGAGCATCGCGAGCTGGTACGGGCCCGGGTTCTTCGGCAATCAGACCTCATGCGGCGTGACGCTCGACAAGGGCACGATCGGCGTCGCGCACCGCAAGCTGCCCTGCGGCACGGATGTCACGCTCTACGCCCACGGCCACTGGGCCACCGCGGAGGTAATCGACCGCGGCCCGTTCGTCAAGGGCGTCAGCTGGGATCTCACCGCGGGACTTGCGCAGCAGCTCGGCGTGGCCTACACCGAGAAGGTGCGCGTAGCCGTAGCGGGCTAGCGACGTCCGGTCGGGCTAGGCGACGTCGGGCCGGGCTAGGCGGTCAGCGCTAAGCGGCTTCGGGCAGGATCGAGGGGTCGGTCTGATCCTGCGGCAGCGCGGCCGCGTTCGCGATCAGGCTCTGGAACTCGCTCAGCGCCAGCTGGGCGACGGCCTCAAGCAGCTGCTCGTCGGTCCAGCCGATCTCGCGCGCCTCCTCGGTGAGGTGCAGCTCCGCGCGTCCCTCGGCCTCGAGGGTCGCCTCGAGGAAGGCGAGCAGCGCGGCCTCGCGCTCGTCCTGCGAGGTGAAGCTGCGAGCATGCGAGATCTCGTCGAGTCCGAGACCGGCGGCGCGGGCGGTGCGCGCGTGCTGGGCGATGCTGTACGTGTCGCCGCGCCGCTCCGCCACCGCGAGCGCGATCCGCTCGCGGGTCTGGCGCGGCAGCTCGCCGCCGCGCAGCTCGGAGCGCATGCGGGTGTAGGCGCGCAGCGCGGCGGGGGCGCCGGCGAGCACGCCGATGAACTTGGAGACCGAGCCGCCGGCGGAGGCGACGCCCTTGAGGATGCGGGCGCTGGCATCGGGAGCGGTCAGCTCGTCGTGGATGTCGAAGCGGCTCATGTCTGTCTTGACTGTCATTCGCACCCTTACTTTACTTTTAGCCAGTTACTTACAGGATGTAAGTGTAGCGGCGGGTTCAGCGCCTCGCAAGGGTCATCGGGGCGCCCTTTCGAGAAGCAATACGCGCCTCGCGGACGCCTGGATCAGCCGGCGGCGGTCGCGCCTATATCGTGCCGGCTTCGCAGCGATCCACCGTCCCGAGAGGAGCCCGATGGCCGACAAGTCAGCAGCCACTGAGACCGAGTCCTTCGACGACGTCAAGCGACTCGTCGAGGAGCGCGACGTGCGCTTCATCCGGCTTTGGTTCACCGACGTCCTCGGGCAGCTCAAGAGCTTCTCGATCAACTCGGCGGAGCTCGACGATGCGTTCGAGGGCGGAATGGGCTTCGACGGCTCGTCGATCACCGGGTTCAACCCGATCGAGGAATCCGACATGATCGCGATGCCCGATCCCAGCACCTTCGCGGTGCTTCCGTGGCGTCCCGAGGAGAAGGCGACCGGGAGGATGTTCTGCGACATCCAGGTGCCGGGCGGGGAGCCCTACGAGGGCGATCCGCGCTGGATCATGCGCCGCGCGCTCAAGCGGGCGGCGGAGATGGGTTTCGACGGCTACAACATCGGCCCCGAGCTCGAGTACTTCTACTTCCGCTCCGCCAAGCCCGAGGGTGAGCCCGAGATCCTCGACGAGGGCGGCTACTTCGACCTCACGGCCCTCGATGCGGGCTCCGACGTGCGCCGCGAGACGATCCTGGCGCTCGAGCAGCTCGGCATCCACGTCGAGTACGCGCACCACGAGGTCGGGCCCTCCCAGCACGAGGTGGACATGCGCTACAAGGACGCGCTCGCGATGTCGGACGACTGCATGACGTACCGAATCGTGGTCAAGGAGTACGCGATGAAGTACGGCTGGCACGCGACGTTCATGCCGAAGCCGCTGTTCGCCGAGAACGGGTCGGGGATGCATGTTCACCAGTCGCTGTCGAAGGACGGCAGGAACGCATTCTTCGACGCGGACGACCAGTTCTTCCTCTCCGACACCGCGAAGTCGTTCATCGCCGGCCAGCTCCGCCACGCACGCGAGATCTCCTCGCTGTTCGCGCAGTGGGTCAACTCCTACAAGCGCCTCGTCCCCGGCTTCGAGGCGCCCGTCTACCTCGCGTGGTCGCGGCGCAACCGCTCGGCGCTGATCCGGGTGCCGCTGTATCACCCGGGCAAGGAGGGGGCGACGCGCGCCGAGCTGCGCTGCCCCGACCCGGCCTGCAACCCATACCTGTGCTTCGCCGGGATGCTCCACGCCGGCCTCGAGGGGATCGAGAAGGGCTACGAGCTGCCCGAGCCGATGGAGCAGAACCTCTACCACCTGACTCCCGAGGAGCGACACCAGCGCGGCATCGAGCAGCTCCCCGAGACGCTCGGCGAGGCGATCGAGATCGCGGCGGAGTCCGAGCTCGTGCTGCGGATCCTCGGCGAGCACACGTTCAAGCGCTTCGTCGAGATCAAGCGCCAGGAGTGGGAGGACTACCGCGTCCAGGTGACGCCCTACGAGATCGAGAAGTTCCTGCCGATCCTGTGAGCC
>DASPWW010000064.1:0-20465 GCA_035637595.1 Solirubrobacterales bacterium
GGGGCTCGACGGCGTCCGTCTCGATTACCCGGCCCCTGAGTCGAAAGAGCGTCCTATCGCCCCGACTCTACGGCCCGGTCCAGCCTCCGGCGTGGCACGCCATGCCGCCGCAGACGTCGGTGATCGACTCACCGGGTGTGAGGAACTGCGAGACCAGCGCCTCCGCCAGGGGTGCACCACGCGGCGCCCCATGCGGGTCCTCGCCCCCGTAGTTGGGCACGTTCTCGAGCGGCGGAGGCGGCACCCCGATCGTCTGGCCGGGATTGGCGGGATCGGGTCGCACCGGGCCGATGTCCCAGTAGAAGATCGCCGAGCCGTTGAACGGGTAGCTCCCGATCGACGGCACGTTCCACAGCACGTCGACGTCGGGCCATCGCCCCGGGTCCAGGACCGGGACGTGCGCGTACGCCCCGATCGTCCGCGCCTCAACATCGGAACCGAAGTTCGTGACCTGGTGGTCCCCGAACGCGACGTTGATCAGCACCTGGTGCGGCGGGGTGTCGGGGAGCGGGTTCCTTGTCATTCGGTGCGCGTAGCCGTTCGGCTCCCCGCGATCCCAGAGGATCTGCATCAGCGACAGGATCAGGGGTCGCGCGAGCTCATCGGGGTAATTCGGCGCCAGCAACGCGTCGAACGGGTCGAAGTCGACCGAGCGCGGAAGCAGCAGCGAATACCTCATGGCCGCGACCCCCAGCGCCGCCCGCGTGAAATCGGGCGCCAGCGCGGTTAGGGCGCCGCCCATGATCCCGCCCTGGCTGTTGCCGTCGTAATACAGCCGGCCAGTGTCGATCACGGATGGCGTTGCGAGGGTGCCGTCGACGTGGAAAGCAGGGTCGCTGCTGAAGCCGCCGGGATGGATCATCGCTCGCCCCAGGAAGAGCTCGTCCAGCAGGCCCTGCTGGAGCCGGTCGGCCAGCTTCGGGAAGTTGCTGACGTCGGTCGTGATCGAGACCGCCGTCCCGAGGTCGCTCTGCGACATCCCGATCTCGTCGGTCGCGCAGAGCACGAAGTTGTAGGTGTTAGCCAGGTCCCGCTGGCCGGCCGACCCCACCTCCGACGCGCTGCCGAACAGCCCATGTCCGTAGAGCGACGGACGCGCAGGCAGCGGCGAGCCCTCGACCGCCGACCTTGGGATGACGCAATCGAAGTTGGCGTTCCAGGTGCCGTTGCGCGTCGGTAGCCCGTTGGCGTCGAGGTCGAACGTGCCGCCGGGCGCGCAGCTCGGCGAGAGGTAGCACGGGACCGTCACCGTCCCCTTGACCCGGCGCGCGATCTCGGCGTTCTCGGCCGGAGTGAAGCTCTGGACCTGCGTGACCTGGAACTGCGGCGCGTCGCCCGCGACGGTCAGGTCGCCGAGGTCGGTGTCGCCCAGCGACGCAAACGCGTCGTCGCGCATGTGCAGCGCGCGCGCCGCGATCGTGCGGTCGCTGGCGACCGTGAAGTCCCAGGCCAGATAGAGATCCTGACGCCGGATCGACGCCTTGCGCAGCTTGTGGAAGATGTGCTGGAAGTGCCCCCGTTGCCGGTTGATGACCGGCTTGTTCGAGGGCAGGCGGTCGCGGTAGTAGCGGAAGCCCGGCGGCGCCTTGATCGTGCCGCCGTCGGCCGTCTTCAGATTGCGAAGCGCGACGATGTAGCGGTGCCCGGAGGCGAAGTTCACCGCCGGGTGGATCACCAGCGCGGTCGCTTCGGGCGTGGTCGCATTGGAGTCGATCTCCGCCCAGATCGGCCACCGCTCGCCGGTCTCGGCGTCGATCACGACGATCGGCTGGTCGGGATCGCGGTAGCGACCGATGTGGTTGATCGGCACCGCGCCGGTGCGCTGCAGCGCAGCCGTGCTTTCGAGGCCGGGGACCTTGAGGACGATCGGCTGGCCCGGGCTGAACCCGTCGCTGGCGTTATAGGGCGCCGCGTCGATGTGGAGGCCGCTCGAGTTGGCGGGCATCGCGGCCGTCATGAGGTTCAGCCGCCGCCCCGTCGGAGTGCTCGGATCGGCAACGGTGTAGTAGTCGTCCGGGAACGGCAGGAGGCACAGCGATCCCTGCTGCTGGCCGATGAAGTCGCAGCGGTCGGCAGCGCTCAGGTCGACGCTCGGCTTGTTGGGCGGCGACGCTGTGCCCGCCGCGGGGCTGGCGAGAAAGACCGCGGCCGCGATGAGGCAACCAGCCAGGGTGGCAACGGGCCGGCTAGGCGTCAGGCTCCTCGTGCCGTCGTCTCCTTCCATGGAGTCGCTCCTCAGTGTCCGCATTCTCCCACCGATGCCCGGAGCGTGCGTAGGCGCCGGCGACGCTTCGGCCGTGAGCTAGCTTGTGGTCCACACGCCGCAGGTGCCGAGAGGAGAAGCGATGCACGCCGTGGTGATGCACGAGACCGGAGGTCCAGAGGTTCTGCGCTACGAGGAGGCCGCGCGCCCCGAGCCCGGCGACGGCGAGGTGTTGATCCGGGTCCGCGCCGCGTCGGTGAACCCGATCGACTGGAAGTACCGGCGCGGGTTCGTCGAGAAGCAGCTGCCGGCCGTGCTCGGCAACGACGTGTCGGGAATCGTTGAGCTGTCGCGCGCCGGAGCCTATGCAGAGGGAGACGAGGTGTTCGGGTTCGCCGCGAGCGGCGGCTACGCCGAGTTCGCAACCGCCCCCGCGGCGGTGATCGCCAAGAAGCCCACCGGCATAAGTCACGAGCAGGCCGCGGCAATACCCGTGGCCGGGCTCACGGCGTGGCAGGCGCTGTTCGATCGCGGAGCGCTCGAACGAGGGCAGACGGCGCTGGTTGCCGGCGCTGCCGGCGGCGTCGGTCACTTCGCAGTTCAGTTCGCGCGGCACTCGGGAGCGCGGGTGATCGGCACCGGGTCATCGCGCAATCGCGACTTCGTGCTCGGCCTCGGCGCCGAGGAGTACATCGACTACACGCAGGAGAACGTCGCCGACGCCGTGAGCGGCGTGGACGTCGCATTCGACACCGTGGGCGGGGAGACCACGGAGGGGTTATTGCCGACCGTGCGAAAAGGAGGCATCCTCGTCACCATCGCGGGCGCTCCGCCCGAGGAGGCAGCGCGAGAACGGGGTGTGGGCGCGGAGCTGCTCGTGACGAGCCCGAGCTCGGATCAGATGGCCCAGATCGCCGAGCTGATAGCGGCCGGCGACGTGAGGGTGGAGGTCGCTGAGGTGGTTCCCCTCACCGAGGTCCAGCGGGCGCATGAGCTCAGCGAGTCCAGACACACCCGCGGGAAGATCATCCTCGCCGCCGCCAGCTGAGCGGCCTCGAGCGCCTTTCAGGAACGCGCTCCCAGTGATCTGGGAGCCGACCGTGATCTACCGGCACGAGTAGCTGGGCGGCCCACCCGCTCGGGTACCCCGTGATCGCCCGTTCCCGCCGCGGTACCGGTTAGGTACCGAACGTATCCCCAGAATCTTCGAGGGCCAGAATGGGGGCACGATGACGCGGTCCGAACGGCCAGATCCGAACGATCCGGGCCTGCTGAGCGCCGCCGAGGCGAGCCTGCTCACCGACCAGTACCAGCTCGCGATGGCGGCGAGCTATCACCGTCGGGGCATGAACGAGCCGGCGGCGTTCGAGCTCTCCGCGCGCCGCCTGCCGCCGAACCGCGAATGGCTGCTGGCCTGCGGGCTGGGACCGACGCTCTCGCTGATCGCCGAGCTCCGATTCGGTGAGCGCGAGCTGGCCTACCTCGGCTCGCTCGGGTTCGAATCGGAATTCCTCGACTACCTCGCCGGTTTGCGGTTCTCGGGCGACGTCGAGGCGATTCCCGAGGGCACGGTGTGCTTCGCGAACGAGCCGTTGCTGCGCGTCACCGCGCCGCGGATCGAGGCCCAGCTGCTCGAGACCCTGCTGCTCAACCAGGTCAACTTCCAGACGATGGTCGCCACCAAGGCGGCCCGGGTCGTCCTCGCGGCCGGAGGCGGCGAGCCCGGCTCCGGCGACAGCGTCATCGACTTCTCGCCCCGCCGCGACCACGGCATCGACGCCGCGATGAAGGTCGCGCGAGGTGCCGCGCTTGCGGGTTGCGGGGGGACCTCGAACGTGGCGGCGGCGATGCGCTACGGCCTGCGCCCGGTCGGGACGATGGCGCACTCCTACGTGATGTCGTTCGCTTCCGAGGAGCAGGCGTTTCGCGCCTTCATCGAGGACTTCCCCGACAACACGATCCTGCTCGTCGATACATACGACAGCCTCGAGGGCATCGACCGCGCGATCTCCGCCTCCCGCGCGACCGGCATCCCGCTGATGGGCGTGCGTCTCGACTCCGGCGACCTGCTCGAGCTGTCGCGCGCCGCGCGGCGGATGCTCGACGATGCCGGCATGACCGATGCCCGAATCGCGGCGAGCGGCGACCTCGAGGAGGGCAGGATCGCCGAGCTGGTCCGCGCGGAGGCCCCGATCGACCTCTGGGGAGTCGGCACCGATCTGGGCACCAGCCGCGACTCGCCGGTCGTCAACGGCGTCTACAAGCTCGTCGCCGACCTCGGCGAGGGGGGATGGCGCGGAGTCTTCAAGCGCTCGCCCGCCAAGCAGACGGTGCCTGGACCGAAGCAGGTCTTTCGCAGCCTCGAGCACGGGAGGATGGCCGGCGACGTGATCGGTAGCGCCGACGAGCAGCTCGACGGCGAGCCGCTGCTGGTCGCTGTGATGCGCGACGGCGAGCGCGTCCTCGACGAGTCGCTCGACGAGATCCGCGCGCGGGCCCAGGCGCAGCTCGCGCTCCTGCCCGAGGCGCTGAGGCTCGCGACTGACGCGCCGGAGCCCTATCCCGTGCGGCTCTCGGCACGATTGCGCGACGCGAGCGACTGATCGGGCGGACCTGCGGCGACCTGGGCGATATTCGCCCCCATATACAGGGTCAATGTCGGCCAGGTCGGGGCGTTGCCGCCGACCGGGGCTCCCGCCTAGCGGCGCCGAGCGAAGAACGCCTCGAGCAGCGCCGCGGACTCCGC
Source organism: Solirubrobacterales bacterium (assembly GCA_035637595.1). Taxonomy (GTDB): domain Bacteria; phylum Actinomycetota; class Thermoleophilia; order Solirubrobacterales; family 70-9; genus DASPWW01. Next base: position 4,950 of record DASPWW010000064.1, read on the forward strand.
GGCGAGCAGTCCCGCGTCGACCTGGGGGCGGTGGTTGAGCTGCGGCTCGCCGAGGACGTCCATCACGCTTCCCGCGGCCCCGGCCTTGGGGTCCGTTGCGCCGTACACGACCCGCGGCACGCGCGCCAGGACGATCGCGCCGGCGCACATCGCGCACGGCTCGAGCGTGACGTAGAGGACCGAGTCGGGCACGCGCCAGCCGCCGAGCGCGCCGGACGCCTGGCGCAGGGCGAGCATCTCGGCGTGCGCGGTGGGATCGCCGCGCAGCTCGCGCTCGTTGCCGGCCGCCCCGATCACCTCGCCCTCGCGCACTACCACCGCTCCGATCGGCACGTCGTCGTGCTCGGCGGCGCGCTCGGCCTCGCGCAGCGCCAGGCGCATGAAGTGCTCGTCGCGGCCGAAGAAGCGGGATTCTGAGGGGGAACTCATGACGATCCGACCACGAAGTCTTGCGGCAACTTCGCTGAGATACGGGTGTTCCCGCTCACACGGCATGCTCGGCCTCCCCAAGACCATCACGACGATTCCGACCTCCCTCGCGCTGACATGCGCGAGCGTTGCCGTGCTCGCGGGTCCGGCGCCGGCGTCGGGACCGGGATTCGTCCGCCACGAAGCTCTGGTGCGCTTCGAGGGCCGAAGCGCCGAGCACAGCGTCGAGCTTCCGGCCGGAGTCGGGGTTGGCGAGGCGGTCCGGGCGCTGGAGCGCAACCCGGAGGTCGCTTACGCGGCGCCGAACCAGATCGCCCACGTCTCGGCGAAGCCGCCCGGACCGGGCTCCTCTGCCCCGTTCATACCGAACGATCCCGGGACCGCAGGCGCCAGCGGCGGCTGGCAGCAGATGCAGTGGAACTTCCTGCCCTGCGGCAGCACGTGCGGGGAACCGCCCGCCGCACCCAACCTCGAGTCACCCGGCGGCATCAACGCTCCCGGCGCGTGGCAGAACCTGATCGCGGCGGGACGCCCGGGAGGCAAGGGAGTGACCGTCGCGGTCGTGGACACGGGGATCGCCTATCGAGACCTCGGCCAGAGCTACAAGCGCAGTCCCGACTTCGATGCGAACCAATTCGTCACGGGCCGAGACTTCGTCGAGCACGACGACGTCGCGCTCGACGAGAACGGCCACGGCACCCATGTCGCGGGGACGATCGCGGAGCAGACCCACAACGAACGCGCCCTTTCCGGGCTCGCCTACGGGGCGCGGATCATGCCGGTGCGGGTGCTCAACGCCCGCGGGGAGGGAACGGCGCGCAACGTCGCCCGGGGGATCCGCTGGGCCTCCGACCACGGAGCCCAGGTGATCAACCTGAGCCTCGAGTTCTGCCTCTACGCCTGCAAGCCGAGTGCCCAGGTGCTCGGTTGCGAGGACGTTCCCGGCGTGTGCGAGGCGATCGACGCCGCCCAGGCGCGCGGCGCGATCGTGATCGCCTCGGCGGGCAACGAGGGGGCCACGGAGGTCGCATTCCCGGGGCGCCACGCAATCGCCGTCGGCGCCACCACCGAGCACGGATGCCTCGCCGAATACGCAAACCACGGCGAGGGCCTCGACCTGGTGGCACCCGGGGGCGGCGCCGACGGCCCGGTCCCGGGCGCGCAGTGCACCCCCTACATCGGCGGGCGGACGATCTACCAGCTAACGCTCGTCAAGCCGGGCAAGCACGGCAGCTACCGCAGATTCGGGTACCCCTCTTATGAGGGCTGCTCGATGGCCTCCGCGCACGTCAGCGCCGCCGCCGCGCTCGTCTGGGCGCAGCTCGCCGCGAAGCTGGGTCACGACCCCACCCCGGCCCAGGTCGAGGCGCGCCTCGAGTCGACCGCGCGCAAGGACGGGATCCTGGCGGACCAGTCGCTGTACGGGGCGGGGCTGCTCGACGCGGCCGCCGCCACGGCGCCCAGCTCGCCGGCGCCCTAGCGGCACCAGCCTTAACCTACCCGGCGTGCGAACCAGGCTCGCGGCCAGCATCGCGCTGGCCGTCATCGGCGCGGTGCTGCTGGTCGTTGGCGGCCTCGCCCTCTACGCGCGCGAGGAGATCGTCGACCAGGACGCGTTCGCGCAACGAGCGACGCAGACGCTCGACGACGACGCCGTCGGGCACGCGATCGCGCGCGAGCTCGCCGCCGAGGTCTCGAACGCGGGCCCCCCGCAGCTGGTCTCCGCGCGGCCGATCCTCGAGTCTGTGTTCGAGGCGCTGATCGACACCACGCCGTTTCAGCGCGTATTCGACCAGGCCGCGCGGCAGGCGAACCGGCTGCTGTTCACGCGCGAGAAGACGGTCGTGTTGAAGCTCCAGGACGCGGTCACCGTGCTGCGCTCGGCGCTCGAGGGCGCGAATCCCAAGCTCGCAGAGAAGATCCCGAAGAACGTCCAACCCGAGCTGGCCAAGCTCGAGAACAGGGACTTCGGCACCTCCACGATCGAGGCGGCCGACAACGCGCGCACGCTGGGCATCGTCTTGCCGCTGCTCGCCCTGGTCGCGTTCGTGGGCTCGGTCATCGTCGCGCCCGATCGGCGCTCGGCGATCACCAGGGCGGGAATCGCGGTCGGCATCGCGGGCGTGGCGACGGTCATCGGGCTGACCGTCGTGCGGACCCTGGTCGTCGACGGGCTCGAGGGGGACGTGCTCGAGCCCGACGAGGCGCGCGCCGCCGGCGAGGCGATCTGGGACGGCTTCCTCGGCGACCTGCGCGCCTGGGCGATCGGCGTCGCGGCGGCCGGGCTGATCGTCGCGGCGGCATCGGCGTCGCTGCTGCGACCAGTGGAGGTGTCGGGGCGCGCCGAGCGCCTCGGACGCCGCCTGACGGTGACCCCCGAGACGACCGCGGGGCGGGTGGCACGCGGCGTCGGGGCCGTGGCGCTCGGCATCGTGGTCGTCCTCAATCCCACGCTCGCGGTCCAGATCGTCGCGATCGCCGCCGGAGCGCTGCTGCTCTTCTTCGGGACCAGCGAGCTGTTGGAGACTGTCCAGGCGCCGGAGCGGCGCGTGGAGCTGCGCGGCCCCAGCCGCCGCGGCCTCGCGGTCGGGGGCGCCGCGGCCGCGGGGGCGATCGTCGTCGCGGTCGTTCTGATCGCGGTGATCGGCGGCGGCGGCGGGAAGGCCCAGGGGCCGATCGACCCCGACGAGATCACGTCCTGCAACGGGTCGCCGAAGCTCTGCGACCGCCGCCTCAACGAGATCACCTTCCCGGGCACCCACAACTCGATGTCGGCGGCCGACGACCGCGGATGGCTGTTCACCAACCAGCGCCACGACATCGCCACCCAGCTCGAGGACGGCATCCGGGTGCTGCTGATCGACCCCCACTACGGGGTCCGCGACGGCAACAAGGTGCGCACGGACCTCGTGCGCGAGGGGACGAGTCGCAACAGGATCGCGAAGCAGATCGGAGAACAGGGGCTATCCGCGGCGGAGCGCCTGTTCGGCGACCTCGGGCGCGGCTCGATCGAGGGCCCGCGCGAGCCCTACCTGTGCCATTCGGTGTGCGAGCTGGGGGCGACGCCGATGGTCACGGCGCTCGAGGACGTGCGTTCGTTCCTCGAGGACAACCGCTTCGAGGTCGTGATCATCTTCATCGAGCCGAGCATCGAAAACGACGAGATCGCGGCGGCGTTCCACGACGCCGGCCTCAGCCCGTATCTCGCCACGCTACAGCGCTACGAGCCGCTGCCCACCCTGCGCGACCTGATCGCCTCGAATCGCAGGCTCGTCGTGTTCACGGAGCGCGGCGGCGGCGACCCGCCCTGGTACCACGAGGGCTTCTCTTTCACGCAGGACACCGAGGTCGGCGCCGAGCTCGACGAGTGCGAGGCACGAAACGGCTCCGCCGCGAGCCCGCTGCTGATGGTCAACCACTGGGTCGACGGCTTCCCGCCCCCCGTCGAGGCGAACGAGGAGGTGACCTCACTCCACGACCTGCTCGAGCGCGCGCACACGTGCCGCAAGCAGCTGGGGCGCGTCCCGAACCTCTTCCCGGTCGACTTCTACGACACGAGCGACATCGTCGAGGCCGCGGCGCGGCTCAACGGCGTCGCCGAGGGGGGCGCAGGCGGCGGCTCGGGCGGCTCGGGCGGCTCTGAGTAGCGAGCTAGGTCGTGCGGACGATCATCACGCCGCACGGGGCGTGATGGGAGACCTTGTTCGGGACGCTGCCGAGCAGGAAGCGCTTTGCACCCGTCATGCCCTTGTTGCCGACGATGATCAGGTCGGCGCCGGTCTCCTCCGCGACGTCGAGGATCGCGTCGGCCGGATCGCCCTCGCGCGGGTGAGTCTGGGGGTCGAGCCCCTCCTGCCTCGCGGTCCCCGAGGCGCTTTCGAGCGCCAGGTTGACGTCCTCGCGCGGGCCGACGCCGTGGGCGACGTCGCCGGGGACCTCCTGCGCCTCCTCCTTGAGCCGCTGCTGGGGGATCGGCTCGTAGGCGCTGACGATGTCGAGCTGCGCCCCGGAGAGCTTCGCGAGCTCGATCGCCTGGCGGACGGCCTCGCTCGCCGTCTCCGACCCGTCAGTGCCAACCACGATGCGACCGAACATGCTGCCCTCCTAGGTCTGGTGCGGGGGCATACTAACCGCCCGCCGCCGGCCAGTCACGCCGCTACGCGAGCTTGACGATCGCTATCACCATCGAGGCGATCAGGCACGCGACGAGGATCGCCATCGTCGCGATCCAGATCCGGGGCATGGCGACACACACTAGGCGACGGCCCTCCGCGCCGCCGGGCGGATAGATTCGACGGACAAGCGAACCGGAGGAGGCACAGATGGCGAGGGTGGAGACCGTCACCGGACCGATCGAGGCGGACGAGCTAGGCAGGACGCTGATCCACGAGCACCTGACCAGCAACGACGAGGCGGTTCACACGCAGTGGCCGGGTGCCGAGACGTTCGCGCCGATGCGGGAGGTGGCGGTGAGCTGGAACGAGGTGCCCGACGTGGCGCTCGAGGCCGCACGGGCGGCGGTCGAGCTGGAGGTGCGAACGATGGCCGACCCGGCACCGATGTTCCTCGGTCGCGACGTCGGTCTCATGCGCCAGGTATCAGAGCAATCGGGCCTCCAGATCGTCCCGTGCACGGGCATATACACCTACGACCACCTGCCGCCCTTCTTTGCCAACCGCGATCCCGACACCATCGCCGACCTCTTCGTCGACGACATCGAGCGCGGCGTCCAGGGGACCGACATGAAGGCCGCGTTCATCAAGTGCGCCGCCGACGAGCCCGGGGTGACCGAGAACATCGAGAAGGTGCACCGGGCCGCGGCCAAGGCGAGCGTGCGCACCGGCGCGCCCATCATGGCCCACTCGCGCCCGGCCAGCGAGACCGCGCCGCGCCAGATCGAGATCTTCGAGGAGGAGGGGGCCGATCTGTCGCGGGTGCAGATCGCTCACACCGGCGACACCGACGACCTCGACTACATCGAGCGCGTCCTCGACAAAGGCGTCTTCATCGGGATGGACCGCTTCGGCCTCAACCTCTTCCTGCCTTGGGAGAAGCGGATACCGACCGTCCTGGAGCTGCTCGACCGCGGCTACGCCGACCGCATGTTCCTGTCGGCGGACTCGTGCGCGACGATCGATTGGTTCCCCGCGGCGGCCGCCCAACAGCTCGCGGAGGCCGGGCTGGTCGTCGACTGGGATATCCGGATGGTTCCCTCGAAGGTCATCCCGGCGCTGCGCGAGGGCGGGATGACCGAGGAGCAGTTCGACACGATGATGGTCGAGAACCCGAAGCGCTGGCTGGCCGGATAAGGCCTACATAAAGCCCGACTCGCAGTCTTCTCGCACCCGATCGTTCGGACCCAAGATCACCTCGTCCTGACCATCGCCGCACGTTACGTGGTCGCGTCCTCCCCCTCGAACGTGGATCTTGTCGTCGCCGGCGCCGCCGCTGATCCGGTCGTGCCCGCGGCCGCCGCGCAGGCAGTCGTCGCCGGGGCCGCCCTTTATGTGGTCGGGCCCGCCCTTGCCGCTGATCTTGTCCGAGCCGTCGGTGCCGTTGAGGTTGTCGGCGCCGGAGGTCCCGGCGATCACGTTCGAGCACGGCCCGGCCGCCGGCGGGTTGGGCTCCGGTGATGGCGTCGGCTCAGGCGTGGGCTCGGGACCCGGGCCCGGGCCGGGACCGGGGCCACCCACGTCGACCTGAATCGAGCGGCCTACGTTGCCCTGCTCGTCGACGGCGCGGATTGCGACGTAGCGCCGCGCCTCCGGCGGCGGCGTATAGGTCTCGGCATCGCCGGGGTCCGCGGTCGCGGCGGAGTCCTCGTCGAAGTCAGGCAGCAGCTCGGCCTGGTTGAAGCCGGCGTCGGCGATCGGCTGGTCGGAGGTCGCCACCTCGTAGTGGTCGACCTCTCCGCACATCAGGTCGTCTCCCGGCGCGGTGAAGGTGACCGAACCCGAGGCGAGCTGGGCGTCCTGCGGCTTGCCCGGCAGCCCGGCGTCGCGCTCGAAGTCACCCGAGTTGGCGTTGTCGTGGTGGAAGCGGGGCCACGACGAAGGTGAGCAGGCGGAAGCGTCGGTCTCATAGACGTTGATGTAGCCCGAGCGCGTCAGGTTGACGACCACCTTGCTGGCGTCCGTATCCGTGTCGAGGGTTCCGAACGACCCGATCAGCGGATTTGCGACCGTCCAGTCGGACGAGAGCTTCGGCCAGCGCGGGTTCGGCGGCGCCCCCGCCGCATCGAACGCCGCGAGGTCCATGCTCGCGGTGCCCTCGATCACCTCCTCGCCGGGAACGTCGTCGATGTCGGCAATCGAGGGACCGGTGAGGAATTGGAGATCGTTGACCGCCTGCGGGAAGCTGGGCTGGAACTGACCGCTGGACGCGGTCCAGGCGCCGATGAAGTCCTGCCCTCCCTGATAGTCAGGCAGGCCGACGTCGAGCGACCGCACGAGCCCCGCGGCGGGGGCGAGGAAAGTGGGATCGCCGCCGGGTACGACCTGACCGAACGCGGGATGCCCGACGGCGGGTATCGCCGGATGATCGGCCTCCGCGCTCGCGAAGGCGTCCGACTCGAGCGCGTTGTAGCGGCCGTCCGGGGCGTTGCCGTAGCACGAGGTCCCGTTCGAGTTGAGGATGTAGCCCGGACCGGCGTCAGGGATCACCCCGACCTTGGGCCCCGATCCTCCGCTCGGGCAGGCGACCGGCGCGACCACGGGGGATCCGGTGATGCCCTCGCCGACGACGGGGAGAAGCTCGGTCAGCAGGATCCCTATCCTCACCGGCCAGCCGTTGACGAGGGCGTCGGTGGGCTTCGGATCGCCGTCGTGATCGCCGGTCGCGTCGATCGCGAAGAGGCGCCCGTTGCCAGGGTCCACGACCCCCGTGCCCGAGATCGGGTCGAACGTCGCCGTGGTGAAGTTCCCGGCGTTCGGCGTCTCGTCGTACTCCTCGTTGGTGCCGACGATGATCTCCGGGTCGGCGCCGCCTGTGATGTCGGCGACCGCAGGGGTGTCGACGATCGCCCCCTGCTGGAAGGAGCCCGGGACGAAGGCGACGCGGTGGGTCTGGCTGTTGACGGCTGCCACCTTTTCCGGATCGACAACGAGCACCGGGAACCCCGAGACATCGGCTGCACCACCGGGCGCATCCGGGTTTCCGTCGTTCGCGCTCCAGGCATAGAGGTGTCGGTCCATCCCGGCAGCGACCAGCTCCTGCCTTCCGTCCCCGTCGAGGTCCGCCAGAACCGGTGAGCCGATGAACCCGTGCTGGGTGCGGTTGGTTTTGCCCTTGCGGATGTTGACGAACGGCTGCAGCGGTTTGCCGGAGTAGGCGGGATTCGCCTCCTCGGTGAAGACCCGCTCACCGGTCGGCCCCCAGCCGTAGACCTTGCCCTCCAGGTCCGCGGCGTAGACCTCCGGCAGGCCGTCGCGATTGGCGTCGCCCACGGCGATCGATGCCAGGATCGCCCCGCCGATGTCGGTCGACACACCGCCGCTCTGGTATGCGAGCGCTCCGGAGTGGCTCGCGACGAATCCCTGGGCGTCGGCGCGAACCGGCCAGCCGGGCAGCTCTGATCCATCGGGGCGCAGGGCGTGGACGAATCCGTCGCTGCCGCCGAGGATCAGCTCGTTGCGGTTGTCTCCGTCGAGGTCGGCGAAGACGGGCGAGGACGCGCCGTCGCCGGTCGGAGTTCCCGGTGGGCCGACTACCTGCCCGCTGCGGATCGCCCGCGGGAAGCCGTCGAGCATGTCCTGATCGCGGTGCAGGTAGGCCGATCGCTGGTCCTCGCCGGTCATCGGCGTGCCCTGCGTCGTCGAGACGACGAGCTTGACGGTGAACGAATGCGGCGCGAAGTTGGGGCGGCCATTGCCCGTTGTCGGGCCCGCCTCGGGCTCTGCGCCGTTGAAATCGGTTCCGGGCGGGAAGCGGGACTCCAGATCGCTGAGCGAGATCTCGGCGAGCGCCCCCGAGTGCAGCAGGGCAGCGTCCTGCCCGCTGTGGGCGGTCGTGCCGTCGCAGTAGCCGCTTCCGACGGACTCGAAGTCGCCTGGCGGGGTGTCGGTCGTTTCGCTCTGATTCGGGTACTGCCCCGGGGCGACGAGCACGTCGCATACGTACGGGGCGCCGCGCGCGAACACCTCGCCCCCGACGGCCAGCGTCAGGTTCGAGGGATCGACCTGCTCGTACCACTGGGGTGAGGTGATCTCGGCCTCGGGCGGGATCTCCGAGGGGGTGGCGCCCGGATTCGCCGGGTCGGCGACGAGCGCGTCCACCGCCCTGTCCATGTTCACCCTGCCCCAGCCGTAGAACTGATCGTGGCCCTGGCGCGCGGGGTAGCTCGTCGTCGCCACGGGACCGGCGAGATGTGAGGGCCGGTTGGAATCGACCTGGGCCTTGAGCAGATCGCCGGGCCCGTACGGGCTCGTACACCCCGGCAGCGGCAGTGGACTGCACGCAGGCTCGTCGCCCGACCCCGGCGGCGTCCCGGCGAAGTTGACGTCGTCGGCTTGAAGCGTCCCGTCGATCGTCCCCGAGGCCATGATCTGGCGGACCTCGTTCGGGGTGATCGGGCACGGATCGCCATTGGTCAACTCGCAGGCGGAGTCATCCGGATAGCCGGAGAGAGCACCGTTGTCGAGCGCGTTGAGCGCCGCGGAGTAGACGAGCCCGGCCATCCCCGCGCCGAGCCCGGTGGCGTTCGAGGAGCAACTCGAGCTCGGGATCGCGAGGGTGATCTTCGAGTTGAAGTTGGTGCAGCCGTTGATCGCCAGATATGAGTTCGCGGGGGCCGCGAGATCCTCGTCCCGGACCGAGTTGACGAGAATCACGTGCGGCAGGCTCGACGGCCAGTTGTTGTGCTGGGCCGCCTCGTCGGCGGCCGACGCGATCACGGTGACGCCGTGGCGGTAGGCGTAGTCGACGGCCTGACGGGCGAGGCTCGAGTTGTTGAGCGTCCCGAGCGCCTCCTGCACGACGCTGACGCCGTTGTCGGTCGCGTAGAGGACGGCGGCGGCGAAGCGGTTGACGTCGGCGATGAAACTGTCGCCGACGCGGAGCGGGATGAAGGTGCAGTTCGGGCACGCCCCGGCCTGATCGCCCTCGGCGTCGTTATTGGCCTCCGCGGATGAGTCCTTGGCCTCCCCGGTCCCGTGCCCGTACTGGACGTCGTCGTAGGCGTCGTTGTCGTCGTCGAGGAAGTCCCAGCCGGCGACGTCGTCGACGTAGCCGTTGCCGTCGTCGTCCTGACCGCCGGCGCGCCCCGGCGACGTGAAGCCCGGGTCCGAGAACGCGATGATCACGTCCTCGGGAGTGAGCACCCCCGGCGGGCCGGCGCGCCGCGGGTCGTTGTTCAGCACGTCGAGGACGCGCGGGTCGTCCTGGTAGTCGGTGAGGTTGAAGACCCCGTCGGCGTTGCAGTCGTATGCGGCGCAATCGGTCCCGTTGGAGTGCTTGGGCAGCGGCAGCTCTCCCTTGTTGAGCCGGACCTTCTCCGCCAGGTCCGCCATCGTGTCGGCCTCGTTCCACTTGATCCCGGAGTCGAGCACGGCGATCGTCACGTCCGGGCGGCCGGTGGTCGTCTCCCACGCCGTCGACGGCGCGTCGACCTCGTCGGCGACGTGGGCGCCGCGCACTCCATCCAGCTCGACGGGGTTCGAGTTGACGGTCACGTTCGCGGGATCGTTGGTCGCCGCGAACTTCCAATCGTTTCCGTCGCCGGACAAGTCGTCGGGGGTGTCGTCCCCTATGTAGAGGTCGTCGTAGTCCTGGGTATTGGCGCCGGGCCGCGCGTAGGGGAAGTCGGCAAGCGCCGGGGGAGCGGAGAACGCCGTCGCCGCGACGCAGAGCGCGATGACGACCCGGCGGCGCAACCTAGGCCTTGACCGTCTCGCAGCTGTGACTGACATGGTCGCTGGCGCTGGCGGTCACCGTGTCGTCGCCGGGGCCGCAGTTGACCTTGTCGGTGCGCCCGCCGCGCACGTGGATCGTGTCGTCGCCGTCGCCGCCGCTTATCTTGTCGGGCCCGCGCCCGCCACGCAGGCAGTCGTCGCCAGGTCCGCCCTTGATCTTGTCCGGGCCGCCCTTGCCGCTGATCTTGTCCGGGCCGTCCGTGCCGTCGAGGTGGTCGGGGCCGGACGTCCCCGAGATCACGTTCGAGCATGGACCGGCCGCCGGGTTCTGGGGAGTCGGCTCGCCGCCGCCTCCGCCGCCCCCGGCCTGCGCCGGGACCTCGACGTCCGCGAGGTGGCCCCAGTTGCCCGCGGCGTCGCGGTAGAGGATCGCGACGTGGCCCAAGCCCGCCAGCTCGGCGTCCGAGAGATCGAGCGTCGCCCCCTGCCCCGGGCCGACCGTCACGTCCTCCTCGCGGATCTGGGTGCCGTCGGAGGGATGCTGGATCGCGTTCGGCGACCCGATCACGCGCAGCTTCTCGGCCGTGCCGCACAGCCAGTCGTCGCCGGGCGCCGTCCAGCTCAGGGTCACCGCCGAGCCGTCGCGGGAGGCGGTGAGGTCCTCCGGCGTGCCCGGCGGGCGTGTGTCGGTCCCGTAGGCGCCGGTCGACCACTCGTCATGACGCGAGGTCCACCACTCGTCGTTGGTGCCGCACGCCGGGCTGTCGGTGTCCCACAGGAACGAGAAGCCCTCCCGGGTGAGGGTCGAGACCTCGAGCATCCCGTCGCGGTCGACGTCCCCGATCGCCGGCACGGCGAAGTTCCAGCCGCCGGTGAACTTCGGCCACCCCGCGCCCTCGACGCCGGCCGCGTTCATGTTGCGGATCAGGTAGAGCCCGGTGCCAACAGTGGCCTCTACCCCCGGCGCGTTCGAGAGGTCCGCGACCGCCGGGCTGGACAGAAGCTGGTAGTCCTCCACCGCCTGCGGGTAGGAGGGCAGCGAGGCGCCGGACTGCCCGTTCCACGCTTGGACGACGTGGTTGTAGGGGAGGTTCTGGCCCGTGGCCACCCCCACGTTCACCAGCCCGTTGAGGGTGATGCCCCCCTTCAGCACCTCGACGCCGGGGACGCCGTCGAGATTGGCGACGATCGGGTTCTCGAACAGGTTGAGGACCCTCGACTTGTCGACGTGCTCGCCGCCGTTGGGTTCGGGGTCGTAGTTCACCGCGGTCGAGCCGTCGCCGTTGGTCGCCGTGACGTCGCCCGTCGCGACGCCGCCGATCGCCTCGAGCTCCGGGTCGCCGTCGACGTTTCCGAGCACGTGGTCGACGCCCGGGCCGACGAGCGGCAGGGCGTCAGGGACGATGCCGCTCGGCTTCGTCGGCCACCCCGGCAGGACGGAGCCGTCGGGGTCGAGCGCGTAGACGCGACCGCTGCCCCCGAGCACGTTGGCGAGCACGTTCGTGAGGATGTTGGCGAAGCCGCCCGCACTCGGGGAGGTCTGCGGCGCGGCGGGGTTGTCGTCGAACTCGGCCGTCGGGACGACGATCTCGGGCCGCGGATCGGCGTCTATGTTCCCCACCGCCGCCGTGTTGATGATCTCGGCGCACTGGAAGTCTCCCGAGCACGGGATCGGGCCGCCGCCGTCCTCCTCGCGCAGGCGAGAGGGGAACCCGGGCAGGGTGCTTCCGTCGCCGCTCCACGCGTAGACGTGCTCGTCGAGCGCGGGGACGACGATCTCCAGCGCGCCGTCGCCGACCAGGTCGCCGAGCGTCGGCGAGGCGATGAACCCGCGCTTGATGTGGTTCTCGGGCGTGCGCAGGGGAATCGCCGACAACGCCGGATCGAGCCGCACCGGGAACCCCGGCACGACGGTGCCGTCAGCGTTCCAGGCATAGACGTGCTCGCCCGCCGAGTCGACGATCTCGGGCTCCATGTCGCCGTCGATGTCCCCGATCGCCGGGGTGCGCAGCGATTCGCGAGGCGGGCTCACCTGCCCGTAGGCCTGAGCGCCGGGATGCACGTTCGGGTAGAGCTGCGTCGTGACCGGCGCTCCGCCGTTGAAGCTCGGCAGCGGCGTCCCGTCGGCGCGCAGCACCCAGAGCTCGCCGGACGAGGTCGCCTCGATCACGTCGAGCTCGTTGTCGCCGTCGAGGTCGAACATGCGCTGCGACGCCTCCCCGCCGGTCGTCGCGACCCCGGTCGAGTTGGGCTGGCCGGCGATCGGCCGCGACCAGCCGGGATGGAGGGTCGTGTCGCGGTAGGCGAACAGGGTGCGCCGGTCCTCGCCGCGATTTCCCTGGGTATCGGTGACCACGACCCGCACCGTGAAGGCGGGCTCGTTGGGATCGAGATCCCCTGGCCCCTTTGCCGGAGCGGTCGCGTCCGGCGTCGAGCCGCCCTCGACCGGCTGCGGGGCGTTCGGGCAAGAGGAGCTCGCAACGCGGTTGTCCAATGCCGTCCGGACCTGGGTCAGGTCGATCGTGCCGAGCGCGCCGTCGAGCTCGCTCGCGCCGCTCCCCGAGGCGACGGTCTGAAAGTCCGAGTCGCAGGGCTCGATCCCGGGCGCCCACTGAAGCTCCCAGTCGTAGCGCTCCCCGCCCTGAAGCGGCGCGCGGTCGGCCGACAGGCGCGCGCGCACCTCGACCTGCGTCTGGTCCTCGAGGTTCAACGGGGCGAACCAGTCGGGCGCGGATATCAGGACCTGGGGCGGGATCTGCTGGCCGGGCTCGGTGTCGGTGGCCTCGTTGCGGATCCGTTCTATGGCGAGACCGAGATCCGGCCGCCCGTAGCCGAAGTGCTGGTCCCACCCGACCTGGGCGGGGTCGGGAGTCCCCAGCCCGATCGTGTTCAGCGGATTCACGTCCTCGGCGGTCATCGTGATCAGCTGCTTGATCTCGTTCGGCTCCAGAGGGCCGCCGATGTCGTTGGCGCGCAGCAGCCCGTAGCTGGCGACGAGGCCCGCCGCCCCCGAGGCCTGCCCGGTCGCCGCCGATCCCGTAGTAGCCGGCATCACGATGTGGGCGTGGCCCCCGTACTGGGTCGTGCCCGAGTTGCGGAACCACGTCCCGATCGGGGCGTTGGTGACGAGCGGGACGCCGAGGGCGTTGAAGAAGTCGATGAAGTCCTGGGGAGGGTTCTCGCCAAGCCCGTTCACGTCGGCGACGATGCCCTGGACCATCATCGCCTCGGGGTAGTCGGTCGGGAAGTTGTGGTCCGCGGTGTTGAGGTCCGACGAGACCAGCACCGGCAGGGTGCCGTGGGCGTAGGCGTAGCTCAACGCCCGGCGGGCGAAGCTCGTGTCGCTGAGGCCCCCCACCGCCCCCTCGACTATCTCCACGCCGTTGTCGGCCGCGTAGAGCACGCCCTGCGCGTAGTTGTTGGTGTCGACGACGAAGGTGTCCCAGACTCGCAGCGGGACGATCTGGCAGGCGGGGCAGACCCCGGTGCCGCCGTCGGCGTTGTTGGTCTCCCCCCCGGCCTCGGTGGCGCGGCCGCTGCCGTGGTTGGAGGCGCTCGAGTAGCTCGAGGCGTCGTAGGGGTCGTTGTCGTCGTCGAAGAAGTCCCATCCGGCGATGTCGTCGACGTAGCCGTTGGCGTCGTCGTCGACGGTGTCGCTGAAGACCGCGATCAGGTCCGAGGGGTCGAGCGACCCGTCGGCTTCGTCGTTGCCCGCGGCGGTCGTGACCCGCGAGTCGCAGGCGAAGTCCGTGACGTTGAAGGCCCCGTCGCCGTTGGCGTCGTCGGCGGCCGAGAAGCCCGCGCACGACCCGCCGGTGTCGAGGCGCGTCGCACGATCGACCAGCGGAGTCGGCAGCTCGTCCTCGTTGAGCGCGACCTTGGTGCGCAGCTCCGACCTGTTCCAGCGGATCCCGGTGTCGAGGATCGCCACCTCGACGTCCGGATCCCCGACGGGCGTGCCCGGGCCGAGCTGCCCGAAGTACTTCCAGGCGCGATCGGCCGAAACGCCGGAGACCTGGCCCAACGGATTGCGCAACGCGGCCGTGTTTTGAGCCACCTGGCGCGCCGGTGCCGCCGCCGGGTTGTAGAGCGCGGTGTTCTCGGAGCCCTCGGGCGCGAAGCCGAAGCGCTCGAATTGCTCATCGAAGACGTTGCTGCAGGTCTGACCCTGCGGATCGTCCGACTCGCAATGGTCGAAGTCGGGATCGTTCGGGGTGTTCAGCCGGACGCTCTCGTCGGGGTTGGACCCGGGGAACACGGCGAGCGCGATCGCCGGGAGAAAGAGCGCGACGACGATCGCCGTGACGATGGCCGGCCACCGCGCCGAACCCCGCGCCCTCTCGGAGCAACCCATTGCTCAAGCGAGCCTAGCGCCTCGCGGGCGCTCGCGTAACGCTTGTCACGTGTGTGACTGAAGCGGCCTGGGATCAGGCGGGGCTCGCCTGGGGCTCCCAGTCGGCGCGAAACACGCGGTGGGTCCCCGAGAGCCCCTTGAGCTCGAGCTCGCGACCGTCGTCGAATCGCAGCTCGACCTCGCCGTCACCGCGACCCGCGGCGCCGTTGCCGCCGCCGCTCGAGTCCTCGACCAGCTCGCGCAGCGAGTCCGAGACGAGGATCTCGCCGCCGCCGGCCTGGGCGGCGATCCGCGCCGCGAGGATCACGCTGCGGCCGAAGAAGTCGCCCTCCTCGCGGATCGCCTCGCCGGCGTGCAGGCCCATCCGCACGCGGATCCGCTCGCCGCCGGCGACGTCACGCTCGGCCAGCTCGCGCTGGATCGCGATCGCGCACTCGATCGCGCGGCGGGGCTGCGGGAAGACGAGCATGAAGCCGTCTCCCTGGCTCTTTACCTCGTGGCCGTCGTGGGTGCGAAGGTGCTCGCGGAAGACGGCGTTGTGCGCCCTCAGCACCTCGATCCAACGCTCGTCGCCGAGCCGCTCGGTCATCAGGGTCGAGTTCTCGATGTCGCTGAACAGGATGGTGACCGTGCCGTCCGGGGCGGCGAACGAGCGCACGTCGGGCCGCTCCGACTCGACCGCGGAGATCATCGTGTCGATCGAGGCGTGGACGTCGAGGGTCGTTATCCCCTGCGCCTCGAGGCGCAGCGCGATCGCCCGCTCGACGAGCTTGCGCATCCCCAGCTCCTGGGCGGTGTCGAGCGTGCGACCGAGCAGCTCGACGGCGCGCTCGCGATCGCCGGCGGCGCCGCGCGCCAGCAGCGCCGCGGCGAGATGGAACCGGG
>DASPWW010000065.1:0-6919 GCA_035637595.1 Solirubrobacterales bacterium
CGGCGCGGCTCCGTCACCGACCGGTACTCCGACGGCACGACACCGCTCGCCGCTCCCGGGTCGCGCACCGCCCACACCGACGCGAGCACCCACGGCCCGAACAGCAGCAGCGCCGAGATCAGCAGCAGGCCCGGGCGCTCGCGCACGCGCCGCCAGTAGCCCGTCGTCGCGAACTCGACGACCGACCCGCCGCGGCGGGCGCGGTCGTACACGAGCGGGCGGGCGCGCGTGACCAGCGCTTCGAGCCGGGCGACGGCGGGGTCGCCGGCGAACCGCCGGCGCGCGAGGGCGAGGTCGGCCGCGCTGGCCCGGTACAGCGCGCCGAGCCGGCGCACGCCGTCGGGCCCCAGGGACTCGGCGCGCCGCCCGGCCCGTCCGACCAGCGCGTCGAGCTCGCCCCATCTCTCCCGGCGCTGCTCGACGAAGACGTCGAGGTTCAGGTCCGCCCCCCTTCCTCGCTCACCGTCTCGGCGCCTCCCGCCTCCGCGCCGCTGTTACCTTCGCCCGGTGGCCAGCCTCGACGACCGGGTCACGATCGCCACCCCTGAGGGCATCGAGCTCGAGCTGGTGCTGGCCGGTGTCGGGTCGCGCTTCGCGGCAGCGCTGCTCGACGTCGTCATCCAGCTCGGTGCGATCTTCGCGCTCGCGGTCGTCATCGCCCCGGCGGGCGACAGCGGCTTCGTCGTGGCCGTGTACCTCGTCGCCGTGTTCCTCGTCATCTTCGCGTACGACATCGCGCTGGAGACCTGGAACCGGGGCCGAACGGTCGGCAAGCTCGCCGCCGGCTTGCGCGTCGTGCGCGTCGGGGGCGAGCCCGAGGGCTTCCTGACCGCCGCCGTCCGCAACTTTCTCCGCATCGTCGACTTCCTGCCCGCGTTCTACGTGGTGGGTGTGATCTCGATCCTGGTAACGAGCCGCAACCAGCGACTCGGTGACCTCGCGGCGGGCGCCCTCGTCGTGCGCGAACGGCGCCCGGCGGTCATGCCCGCCGCCGCGTACCTGCCGCCGACGCCCGCGGGCGCGGCGGTGCTCGAATGGGACGTGAGCGCGGTGAACGCGGAGGACCTCGCTACGGTGCGACGGTTCCTCGAGCGGCGCGTCTCGCTCACGCCCGGTGCGCGCGCCCACATCGCGACCGACCTGGCGGCGCGGGTGCGGCCCAAGGTCGTGGGCGCGCCGGACGGATGGCATCCCGAGAGCTTCCTCGAGGCGGTGGTCGCGGCCAAGAGCACCCGGGGATAGCGGTCCCAGGGATCGGCGACCGCCGCTACGCTCGCCGGCTGTGAGCGCGACGACGATGACGACGCCCGTGACTCGCAGGGCATCGAAGCCGCTCGAGCTCGACCTCAAGCCGCTACGGGCCGGCGCCGTGGCCATGCTGCCGCTTGCGGCCATCCGGCCGATGCTGCCGATCTGGCCCGTGCCGCCGTGCCCGCTGCGCTCCGTCACCGGGATCCCCTGCCCGTTCTGCGGCATGACCCGCGGCGTCACGGCCATCGTGCATGCCGACTTCAGCGCCGCGTTCGGCTTCAACCCCGGCGCGTTCCTGGTCGTCGCCATGACGATCGTGCTGCTCGTCGCCTGGCGCTGGCAGCGCGTGAAGATCCCCATGTGGGCGGTGTTCCTGTTCTTCGCCGTCCTCTGGGCGTACCAGCTGTTCAAGTACTCGACGGGCAGACCGCTGTAGTGACCGAGCCCTTCTCGCGGCCCGCCGGAGGTCCGTCGGAGCCGTCGGGCCCGCGTGCCGATTTCTGGTACCGCCTCGGCGGCTTCCTGATCGACTGGGCAGTCCTCTACATCGTCGGTCTGCTCCTCGGCCAGGTCTTTCGCGGGCGGTTCTGGACGTCGGTCCTCGTCAGCCTCGCCTTCGGAATCGCGTACAGCGTGTTCTTCATCGGGAGCGGCAGCGGGCAGACCCCCGGCATGCGCGTGCTGGGTATCCGCGCGATCGACGCACGGACGGGGGGACGGATCGACTACGGGACCGCGTTCGTGCGCTACCTGATCGCGATCGGGTCCGGACTGGCCTTCTACATCGGCTACTTGTGGATGCTGCGGGATCCCGAGAAGCAGACGTGGCACGACAAGGTCGCCAAGACGTTCGTCGTGCCGACGTCGGCGTTCCCGGTCGAACGTTGGCCCGGCTGACCAGGTCAACAGGTTTCGAGGCGTATCCGTAGACCTCCCCCGCGCCCGTCGATAACCTCGCGCCGTTTACGAGCGTCCTCACGTCAGGGGAAACACATGGCAGGGACACCGCCGAACGATCCGAACCGGGAGCCGACCCCGCCGCCGCCTCCTCCCCCGCCGCAGCCGGCGACCCCGTCGTACGGCGCCGGCGGCTCAACGGCGACGGGAACGAACGGGCTGGCGATCGCGGCGCTGGTGTGCGGCATCGTCGGCTGCTTCACGGTCACGGCCATCGCCGCGATCGTGCTCGGCTTCGTCGCCCGCAACCAGATCGAACGAACTGGTGGCACGCAACAAGGAAGCGGGATGGCGCTGGCCGGGATCATCCTCGGCTTCGTCTGGCTCGCGTTGAGCGTGATCCAGATCGGCATCGCGCTTTCGTAGCGAGTGAGGGAGAAGACATGAGCTCGCAGCCTCCCCCGCCTCCTCCGCCGCCCCCGGCGCCGCCTCCGGGGTATGGACAACCGGGCGGCTACCAATCGCGGCCGGGCACCAACGGCTTGGCGGTGGCCTCGATGGTGCTCGGAATCGCGCAGATCTTCATCTGCATCATCGGCGGCATCCTCGCCCTGGTGTTCGGGTACATCGCTCGGCGCCAGATCGACCAGTCCGGCGGGACGCAAAGCGGGCGCGGTTTTGCGATCACCGGCATCATCCTCGGCTGGGTCGGCATCGGGCTCGGGATCGCCTACATCGTGGTGATCATCATCGTTGCGGCGACCTCGAGCGACGACAACAGCCTCGGCACGTTCGCCCAACACGCATTGTCGGTCTGAGGAACTCTTGAGCAATCTCCCACCGAACGAACCGCCGCGGGATGCGTCGCAGCAGCCCGCTCCTCCGCCGGAGCCGTCTGCTCCTGCTGTGCCCGAGCTCGCCGGAAGCGTGCAGTCGCCGGACGCCACGGACCCGATCGTTCTGACGATCGGCGACATCGGCGTGACCCGCAACTGGGTCGTGACGCCGAACGGCACAGGTCGTCTGACCGGATCGCAGTGGATCGCTCGCGATATGACGAGAACGGAGTCGAAGATTCCCGCGTGGGCGATTGTTCTCGCGATCATCTTCGCTCTCTTGTGTTTGCTGGGTCTCTTGTTCCTGCTCGTCAAGGAAACGCAGACGACCGGCTATGTCGAGGTCAGCGTCCAGGCCGGCACCTTGTTCCATGCGACCCAAGTACCGGTGTCGACTCCGTACCAGGTCGCGCAGATTCGGCAGCAGGTCAGCCAGGCGCAGACACTCGCCGCGGCGGCCAGCTGACATCGGACAGCAGATCACCACACCTCCGCTGTCGGACGAGCGGCTCCCGATCTACACGTCGAACACGTTCGAGATCCCGGGATTGGAGCTCGAGCAGCACCTGGGCCTGTGCTGGGGGCTGACCGTCGTGAGCCTCGGCTTCGGACGGAGCTTCACCGGCGGGTTCCGCGCGCTGGCCGCCGGTGAGGTGCCGGAGTTCACGCAGGCCGTCGACGAGGCGCGGCGCGGCGCCCTGTTCCGCATGGTCGAGCACGCCAAGGCCCTCGGCGGCAACGCCGTGGTCGGCGTGCGGTTCGACTCGAACAGCCTCGGCGAGAGCGCGGGGTTGGCCGAGTTCGTCGCCTACGGCTCCGCGATCGTCGTCAAGAGCGGGTGACAACGGGGCGGCCCGAAGGCCGCCCCTCCACGTCTCGGCGCGCTGCGCCCGGCTTACCGGGTCGCCCCGTGTGCCTCCCAGAACTCGCTCAGGCGGTTCTGCGTCTTGGCGAGCCAGATGAAAGTGCCTACGAGCGGCAGGAGGTTCCACAGGCCGGTGATCCCGCTGACCGGTTTCTCCTGCCCCTCTGCCGCGTACAGGTTCCCGACCTCGGCTGGCATGAGGAACCAGTTCACGAAGCCGAGGAAGATGGCGAGGATCAGCCCGACGACACCACCGATGCCGTTCCCGCTGTAGTCCTTCATCTCCTGGAAGGTCTTGTACTGGTAGTACAGGCCGTAGATCCCGAGCGTGATGAGCGACAGGAGGATGACCACCACCCATCCGCGTGGCCTGCCGACCGGTCCCGTTGCGCGCGTCGTTGCTGCGGGTTGTGCCATGTTTCGTCTGCCCCTTCGTGTTTCGTTTGCGTTCTTGCCTACGCGGCCGGTGCGCCCTTCGAGACCCAGTAGTCGTTGAGCGCCGTCTGCAGCTTGCTCACGTAGATGTAGATGCCCGCGAGCGGGATCAACAGCCAGAGCCCGTAGAGCGCCGTGACCGGCGACTGGCGGCCGTCCGTCTCGTACATCTTCTGGATCTCGGCCGCCAGAAGGAACGGCCCGACGATGACGAAGGAGAGGAGCAGCAACACGACGCCACCCAACCCTTCGCCGTTGTGCTCCTTCAGCTCCTCGCCCTGGAGGTAGATCCAGTAGTAGGCGTAGAGGCCGCACGTGACCAGCGACAAGAGGGCCTCTCGGGCCGCGTCACGGGTCTGGCCGATCGGGCCCTTGGCGGCGGGCGCGGGTCCGGGTTGGGTCATGATCTCGTCCTTCTCTCGGGTAAACCTGTTACTGCCTAGCGGTCGGCGCGGCGCAAGTCAACGACTGATCAGGCATCCACTTCGCGCCGGCCCTCCAACGCGCGGCCGAGCGTGACCTCGTCGGCGTACTCGAGGTCCCCGCCGACCGGCAGGCCGCTGGCGATCCGGGTCACCCGCAGGCCGAGCGGCTTGAGCAGCCGGGCCAGGTACATCGCCGTCGCCTCGCCCTCGATGTTCGGGTTGGTGGCGAGGATCACCTCCTGGACGCCTTCCTCGCCCACGCGCGTCAGCAGCTCCTTGACCTTCAGCTGGTCGGGCCCGATGCCCTCGATGGGCGAGATCGCGCCCAGGAGCACGTGGTACCCACCTCGGTACTCCTGCGTCCGCTCGACGGCGACGATGTCGCGGGGCTCCTCGACGACGCAGACGATCGTCGGGTCGCGTCGCTCGTCGCGGCAGTACACGCACAAATCGCCCTCGGCGAAGTTGAAGCACCTCCGGCACCAGCTGACGCGTTCCTTCGCCTCGACGATCGCACGCGCCAGCCGCTTGGCGTCCTCGGGCGCGCTCTTCAGGAGGTAGAACGCGATGCGCTGCGCCGACTTGGGACCGATGCCCGGGAGCCGTCCCAGCTCGTCGACGAGACTCTGGACCGGCCCTTCATACGGGGATGCCACCGTTCGCGCGCGTCAGCCGAGCGCGCCGCCGAGACCACCGAGGTCGAGGCCGCCCGTCACCGCGCCCATTCGCTCGGCCTGGAGGTCCTGCGCGCGCCGAAGGGCCTCGCCGACCGCCGCGACCACGAGGTCCTCGAGCATCTCGACGTCGTCCGGATCGACCACGTCGGCCGAGATCCGCACCGACTGGAGGTCACCCGCGCCGGTCACGACCGCCGTCACCTTCCCGCCACCGGCGGTTCCTTCGACCAGCGCCGTCGCAAGCTCGTCCTGCGCCGCGGTCATGTCGGCCTGCACCTTCTGCATCTGGCGCATCATCTGGTTGAGCTGCTTCTGGTTCGCCATGTTCACGTGCTCCGCTCCGCGCAACGGCGGCGTCAATCGTGCTGACGTTCCTCGACGACCGTGGCGCCCAACGACTCGGCAAGCAGGTTCGTCGGGCTCGACGACTCTACCCCCGGTCCCGCGTCGTCCAGCTCCGCCGCGACGTCGTCCGGCTCGCTCACGTCGTCGTCGGGCTCGCTCGGAGGCGGCGCGGCGGTCGCCGGCGACGACCCCCGCTCGCCGGCGAAGCCCTCGTGCGCAACCAGGTTGAAGCGCAGGCTCCGGCCCACGTGCTTCGACAACGCGTCCCGAATCGTGTCGGCCTCACGCCGGAACCGCGGGCGCGCCGCTTCGATGAGGCGCGGCGACACGCCGAAGATCACGACGTCGTCCTCGACCGTCAGCGGCTGGGCCTCCTGCACCGCGCTGCGCGTCGCCACCGGCAGCTCCGGGAGCACCGACGCCCACGCCACGATCACGTCATCGACGTCGAGCGGGCCCGCGTCTGCCTTCTGCTCCCGTGCGGCAACCGGCGCTGGGGCCTCTGGCTCTGCATCGGGGACAGGCTCGGGCTCGGGGGCAGGGGGCTGCTCCGCGGCCCGCTTGCGCAACGCGCCGACCGTGACCCCCGGCGATCGGGGCGCGGCCGCCGCCGGCACGTCGGCGGTGGCGCTCGGACGCGCGGCCATCGCCTGCTCCAGCTTCTCGATCCGCTCGATCGCGCTCTGGAGCGGCGGCCCGCCCTCGCGACGCGTGAGCCGGACGAGCGCGATCTCGAGCACGAGGCGAGGGTCGGCAGCGTCGGTGCCGCGCATGTCGACCACCGCCTGGCCGAGCGTCTCGAGCACGCGGACGAGGATCGTGTTCCCAAGGGCGCTCCCGAGGTCCTCGAGTCGCTGCTGCTCGTCGTCAGGCGCTTCCACCCGCACCTGCCCTCCGCCTGCGTTGAGCAGGAACGCGTCGCGCGTCGAGCGCAGCAGGTCCTCCGCCACGCGGCGGGGCTCGTGGCCGGCGTCGAGCAGCGTGCCCACGGCGACGAGCACTGCGGCGGGGTCCTCGGCTGCGACCGCGTCGAGCACGGCCGCACGAAGCTCGAACGGCGTGCGGCCGAACAGGTCGGACACCGCCTCGGCGTCGAGGCGGCCGGTTTCGTGGGCGAGCGCCTGGTCGAGGAGCGAGAGCGCGTCGCGGGCGGATCCAGCGCCGGCGCGAGCAATCACGGCGATCGCG
>DASPWW010000066.1:0-6211 GCA_035637595.1 Solirubrobacterales bacterium
GTGGCCATCGAAGCCGCGCAGCACGTCGGGGCCGTCACTGCCGCGCAGGCGGTCGGCGCCGTTCGTCCCCTCCTGTAGATCGCCGCACGGCTCGCCGCTCGGGGCGTTCTGGTCGGGCGGCTCGCCGCCACCACCACCGCCGCCCCCCGGGGGCGGCTCGCCGCCACCGCCCGGCACGGCGGTCGGCTCGATCGCCAGGATCGCTGCCGCATCGCCGGCGGCGATGCACTCGTCCGCCGTGGGGCAGCTCGTATCGCGCAGCGCCCGCGATGTCCCGGTTCCCTGGGCCGCCCACGTCGCGCCGCCGTCGGCGGTGCTCACGACCGAGCCGCTGCTACCGGTCGCCATGCAATCCGCCGCGCTCGAGCAGCTCACCGTCATCAGGTCGTCGCCGACTCCCGCACCGACCGGCGTCCAACTCTGCCCGCCGTCCATGCTGCGCAGGGTCGTGCCCCCGCTTCCGACGGCCACGCACGCGCTCGTGTTGGGACAGCTCACCCCGTCCAGATAGACGTCGGTGCCGGAGCCCCGCAGCGTCCAGGTCGACCCGCCGTCGGACGTGCCGAGCACGGTGCCGCGATTGCCCACGGCGACGCACATCGAGGCCGAGGCGCAGCTCACGTCGCTGAGCAGGTTGCGCACGCTCGCGCCGAGACCCGAGCTCTGACGGCTCCAGTCGTTTCCGCCGTCGGACGTCGTGATGATCCGCGCGTCGCCGCCGACGGCGAAGCACGTCGACGCGGTCGGGCAGCTCACCCCGAGCAGGTTGCTGTCGGTGCTGGAGTCCTGGTCGGACCAGTTGGCTCCCCCGTCGGTGGTCGCGAGGATCGTCCCCAGGTCGCCGACCGCGAAGCAGGTGCCGGCGTTCGGGCAGCTCACCGCGTTGAGCCCCCGCGGCGTCAGGGGCGGGGGCGCGACCGCACCGTCCTGGGGGGTTCCGGACTTCTGGATGTCCCAGCTCGAGCCCCCGTCGGTCGTCGCCATGATCGTCTGATAGCTGCCGACCGCGAAGCAGGTGCTCGCGTTCGGACAGCTCGTTCCCTCCAGCGCGCTCACCGACTCGGGGATGCACTGGATGGTGCTGGCGCAGATCACCCGGGAGGGATCGCTTTCGGTGCCGGGGCTGCGCTTCGACCAGCTAGCGCCCCCGTCGGTGCTGCGCAGGATGCTGCCGCGCACCCCGACCGCGAAGCACGTGTCGAGGGCGGGGCAGCTGATCGCGTGCAGGATGTTGTCGCTGTCGGTGTCCTTGCGGTCGAAGTTGGTCGCCCCGCCGTCCGCGGTCCCGAGCACCGCCGCGGCATCGAGGCTGAAGGTGCCCTGCTTGCGCCCGCTCTCGCCGGCCACGAAGCAGTGCTGCTGGTCCGCGCACGACACCCCGCGGTACTGGTCGGGGAATCCGCCCGGTTTCTGGGTCCAGTTCGCTCCCCCGTCGACGGTCCCCAGGATCATGCTGGTGTCTCCGGCGGCGAAGCACGTGTCGGCGTCGGGGCAGCTCACCGCCCACAGCCGCTGGTTGTTGCCCGGGTTCGCGGCCTGCTGGGACCAGTTGGCGCCGCCGTCGTCGGTGGCGACGATCTTCGCCGCGTCGCCCACGGCGAAGCAGTCCGACGCCGACGGGCAGCTCACGGCGTAGAGGATCTGCGTGACGCCCGAGTCCTGAGCGTTCCAGCTCTGGCCGCCGTCGGAGCTCTTTGCGATCGCGCCCCCCGCGCCCACCGCATAGCACGTGTCCGCGTCGGGGCAGCTCACTCCGTTGAGGTCGACACTCGCCCCGGTGTCGTGGCTCGACCAGCTCGCGCCGCCGTCGGAGCTCCGCAGCGCCTTTGCGCCATCCCCCACCGCGACGCAGTTCGACGGGCTTGCGCAGCTGATCGCGTTGAGATCGACGGCGGAACCGGTGTCGAGCACCGACCACGAATCGCCCCCGTCGCTCGTCGACAGGATCGTGCCGGCGTCGCCGGCGGCGAAGCAGGTGTCCGCGTCGGGACAGCTCAGCCCGTCGAGGTCACCGCCCTGCGGCAGGGGGTGCTGCCACTCGGCCGAGCCGTCGGTGGGGCGCGGCCCGGCGGGCCCGGGCGCCGGTGCGGCAGCCCCGGGCAACGGCGCGCCGTCATAGGCGGTGTAGAAGTCGGGCCCGAAGGATCCAGGTCCCGGATAGGTGGGGGCGTAGGTGCCGGCGAACCCGAGGTGGCCGAAGCCGTCGTCCCACCCGGTGGTTATGCCGTAGGCGTCCTCCAGGCTGCGCAGCAGCGAGTAGTGGTTGTAGGGGGTCATGCTGACCGAGCCCGGCTCGATGAACGGCGACAGCGCCACCGCCCCGGTCCTCCCGCCGCCGGGGCCGATGATCCCGGGGTCGGGGCTGTTGGGCCCCGGGATCTCGTTGCAGCACGAAAGGTCGTCCTCGGGACCGAACGGCACTCCGATGAAGGTCTCGGACTCGTCGAAGGTGATGATCAGAAGGCCGTCCTGGCGGTAGGCCGGCGACGAGGTGATCATCGGGACGATCTGGCGCAGGAACGGGTCCGGCCGGACGGTGAAGTCCGAGTCGTGGCCGTCGTCGAAGAGCCCGGGGGAGATGAAGCTCAGGTTGGGGGTGGTGCGGATGCTCTGGAGGTCCTCGGCGAGCTCGGCCAGCGAGACGTCGTGCGAGAGGCAGTAGTCCTCGTCGTCGATGATCGTGTGGAAGAACTGGAAGGGGTCGTGCTTTCGCGCGTACTCGTCAACCCCGGAGGGGTTGTTGCGCTCCCTCGCCGGGCAGCCGCTTCCTTCCCTGCCGGTCTCGTCGCGGAAGTCCTGCATGTAGCCGCCCCAATCCATCCCCTCGGCGATGAGCTGGTCGGCAAGCGTCTTTACCGTCGAGGGGAAGAAGCACCCCTGGCCGATGATCTGGTGGTGGGGGTCGAAGGGAGCGTTGTCGGGGATCTCGGTCTGGCTTAGGCAGTCGCCCTGCGTGTCGGGGTTGGGCGCTTGGCCGCTGATCATCGCGTCGTAGTTGGAGAGGCTGTTGTGCCCGATGCCCCAGTACTGGGTCATGAGCAGGCCCTGCTTTTTGGCGAGGGTGTCCGCCAGGTAGGGCGCCTCGCCGGGTGTGGTGAGCGGCGCGCAGCACAGCGGCGGCTGCTTCTCGTAGCTCGAGTTCTCCTCGACGATGATCCACACGTGGCGGATCGGCGGCGGCTGGAAGACGGCCTCCGAGGTCGCGGGCTGAAGCGCCACGGCCGCGAGCGCCGAGATCGCCGCGACGACCACGAGGCGCCGACGCGGGCAGCGTCGCGGACGAACCCCCTGCACGCCCGCCCCCGAGCCCGTGCACCCAGTCACTACCCGACGATAACCGCAGACGCGCGCCGGAGCAAGCGGGAACCGACCGCGGCGCTTGGGATCGCCGCGGAGGGTGATCTTCAAGCGCGCCGCGAGCCTCAGCCAGGACGAGTACCAGGCCGCGATCAACAAGGGCCTCGGTCGCGCCTTCGACGAGGCCGAGCGCCACGACGCGCGCCTTTCTCGAGGGGCCGGGGCTGCGGCGCTTCTTCGGCAACCACGACCTCGACTCGGAAGAGCCCGACCTCGTCGAGGAGCAGCTCGGCCCGCGTCTGCCGGGATCAGGGTCGGCGAGGCGCTGCGGCTGCGGGTGCTCGACGGCGAGCGCGCCCTAGGCGCCCTCGCCAAATCCAGGCCTCGTTAGTACGGTCCGGCCGTTACCGAGCTTCTCGACGACCACTGCCAGGAGTATCCGCCGGGGACGCCACCGCTCCCGGAGGCGGAGATCGCCCGGCTCGCCCGCGAGGTCCCGGACTGGGAGCGCGACGGCAACCGCGCCCTGACCCGGGAGTTCCGGTTTGACGACTTCGGCCGCCCGTTCGGCCTCGTCGCGCGGGTCGCGCTGCTGGCCGAGGCGGAGAGCCATCACCCGCGCGTCGAGCTCGAGTGGGGACGGGCCGCCTTCACGACCTGGACCCACACCGCCGGGGGCCTGACCCGCAACGACTTCATCCTCGCGGCGAAGATCGACCAGATCGCCCGCATGTGAGCGACTTCAGCGGCGGCGCGATGCGGGCGAGCGCCGCTTCCCGGCGCCGCCGGCGCCCGGGCTCGCGGCGACCACGACCAGGGCCGTCGTGGGCGTGGGCTTGCCGGTTCCCGCCAGCGAGCCGCAGCACTCGACCTGGTCA
The DNA here is from genome assembly GCA_035637595.1 of Solirubrobacterales bacterium. Classification (GTDB taxonomy): domain Bacteria; phylum Actinomycetota; class Thermoleophilia; order Solirubrobacterales; family 70-9; genus DASPWW01. The sequence goes on from DASPWW010000066.1 coordinate 4,176, forward strand.
AAGCCGGCCTGCCTGAGCATCGAGCCCAGCTCGCCGACGCCGTAGACCCGCATGTCGTAGGCCCGCGCCGGGCCCCAGCCGGCGTCGTCTCTCAAGCGCTGGGTCTCGTGCATGATGCCGCGCCCCGGATCGAAGCGGCGGTCGACGCGCAGCGTCGCCCCGCCCGGCAGCGCGCGCTCCTCGTGAGGGGCCAGGCGGGCCTCGAGCTCCTCGCGGTGAAGCGTCTCGATGACCAGGCGGCCGCCGGGGACGAGAACGCGGCAAAACTCGCACAGCGCGCGCTGGTCGCCGTCGTCACCCAGGTACCCGAGCGCGGTGCCGAGGCTGAGGACCGCGTCGAAGCGCCGGCTGCCGAACGGGAGACTCGCGTAGCAGCCGCGGACGAAGCGCGGCCAGCGCGCCCGCCCGGCCGATCGCCGCGCCGCCTCGAGCAGAGGCGCGGAGCGGTCGAAGGCGACGACGCGATATCCGGCGCGCGCGAGCGGGAGGGCGTGGCGGCCCTCGCCGCAGCCCGCATCGAGGATCAGCGCGCCCGGCTCGCAGCCGACCAGCCGAGCCGCCGCCAGCGCCTCCTCGGTTGAGACGGCGTCGGTCCGCTCGGCGCGCACGGTGCGCAGGTACAGCGGATCGTCGAAGAAGCTGCCCGATTCCAGCTCGCTGCCCGGCGCCGTCCGGTCGCGCGCCTTGCTCCCAGAGCCGCGCCGCGCTCGCTCGCGACCGAGGCCGCGAGCGGCCCGGGGCGAGGTGCCGGAGAGGTGGGGCATTGCTTTCAGTCCTGAACGCCTGCCGTCCGAGTCAGCGTACGCCCTTGCCGGCCCCATGTCACTCGGACGGAGACCCGCGCGAGGTGGGAAGCTTGTGGGCGTGACCGAGCTCGCCAAGGCGCATTGCGAGGCTTGCGCGCCGGGCACGCCGCCGCTGCCTGAGGAGGAGGCGGCGGCGCTGGCGTCCGAGGTTCCCGACTGGGAGCGCGACGGAAACCGGTCGCTTCGCCGTGAGTTCTCGTTCCCTGACTTCCGGGATGCGTTCGGCTTCGTCGCGCGGGCCGCGCTGGTTGCCGAGGCGGAAGGCCACCACCCCGACGTCGAGCTGGGTTGGGGCCGCGCATCATTCGAGCTCACGACCCACGCCGCCTCCGGCCTGACGCGAAACGACTTCGTCCTGGCGGCGAAGATCGATCAGCTCGCGGACGGCTGATCCGGCCGCCGCGCCGCGATGGCGATCTTCAAGCGCGCCGCGAGCCTCACCCAGGACGAATACCAGGCCGCGATCGACAAGGGGCTGGGCCGCGCCTTCGCGGAGGCCGAGCGCCAGGACGTCCAGCTCTCAGAGCTGCGGGTCGTGGTCTTCTCCGACCTGCACCGCGGCGCGCGCGACGGCGCCGACGACTTCCAGCGCTGCGAGCCCGCCTACAGCGCGGCGCTCGGCTGGTACCTCGAGCGCGGCTACCAGCTCTGGCTGCTCGGCGACGTCGACGAGCTGTGGGAGAACGACCTCGACGAGGTCCTGCCCCGCTACGAAGACGCGATGAAGCTCGAGCGCGCCTTCCTCGAGGGCCCGGGGCTGCGGCGCTTCTTCGGCAACCACGACCTCGACTGGGAAGAGCCCGACCTCGTCGCCGAGCACCTCGCCCCGCGCCTCCCCGGCGTCAGGGTCGGCGAGGCGCTGCGGATTCGGGTGCTCGACGGCGAGCGCGCGCTCGGCATGCTCTTTCTCGCCCACGGCCACCAGGGCACCGACGCCAGCGACCGCTTCGCGTGGCTCTCGCGCTGGGTGCTTCGCCACATCTGGCGCCCGATCCAGGCCTCACAGGGCTGGCTTACGACGACGCCGGCGACCGACTACGCCCTGCGCGCCAAGCACGACACCGCGATGTACCGCTGGGCGCGCGCCCGGGCGACCGAGGGCGCGCCCGACGAGCGCCCGGTGCTGATCGCCGGCCACACCCACCACCCAGTCTTCCCCGATCACCCGCCGCCGCGCGAGGACCCCGCGCTGGCGACGCGGCTCGCCGAGGAGCTCGAGCAAGCCCGCCA
>DASPWW010000067.1:0-10453 GCA_035637595.1 Solirubrobacterales bacterium
CCTGACCCTCGGGGCTCTGGATCGCGACGGGCCGCAGCCGCCCGCGCCGGTCCCACAGCAGGACCTTGTCCAGCGACCACTTGCAGAACCCGCAGTCCGCGTCGTAGAGGATCGCGTGGGTGGCGCTGGCCCTCGCCGCGCCCGCGGCGGTCGTCGCGGCCTGCGTCATCCACCCGCCCGTTCGGGACGCAGGGGGCGCGGCATCGCGGCGAGCCTGCGGCGCACGAACTCGACGACGACCGGCCAGTTCACGAACACGATGATCACGGTAAGGGCCTGGGCCGAGTAGTCCAGCCCCATCGCGAGCCAGATCCCTGCGTGCAGCGAGACCACCCCCGGGACGAAGACCCACCTCAGCCTCGGAAGGACGAGCGCGAGCGGGAAGCACAGCTCAATGAAGATCGTGCCGGCGGCGAGCAGGTGCGCCAGCCAGGCGCGGTCGGCGACGAACAGCGCGATCGAGTTGGGATGGGCATGCGAATCGCTCGACGCATACAAAACCCAGCGCAGGTTGTCGCTCGTCGCCCATTCGACTCCCGAGAAGCGCAGCTTCTGAAAGCCGACGAAGAAGTACGCCAGCGCCACCACGATCATCGCGGTGCGCACCGGCCAGCCGAAGGCCTCGTCCCGCGCGGGCGCACCCGCCGCCCGCCGCGCACCCGGTGGCCGCACCGACCACGCCGCGCTCGCCGCGCGCGGAGCGGGGAGCAGCGGCACGATGCAGAGCAGCAGCAGGACGTCGTTGTGGACGATCTTGCCGGTGCTGTTGAGCATGCCGTTGAGGACGAGCGCGCACGCGAACGCGACCGGCAGGCTCGCCCGCGTCCACAGCCCGGCGGCGGCCAGCAGCGCCGCCGCAACGCCGGCGACCTGGAGCGCCACCGTCACGTCGTGCGAGGGCATCTGCGGCAGCAGCTTCATGAACGAGACCGGCTGGAAGAGCGCCGCGGGCTGATCGGCGACGAACGCGAAGTCGCGAGTGGCCAGTCGCCACGCGAGCAGCGTGCAGAGCCCGATCCGCAGCGCCGCGAGCCGCCGCGCGTCCTCGGCGGCGAAGATGAAGCTAGCCGCCCGCCGCATCGACACCTCCCGCCCGGCACGTGTAGCGCAGCTCGCGCTCGGCCGGCTCGGCACGATCGCCGTCGCGCTGCGCGAGGTTCGTACGAAGCTCGTAGATCCGCACCGCGCGGGACTCGAAGCCGAGCAGCTCGCCGGTCCCCTCCCTCCACGTGTCGCAAAGCTCGCGTTGCCGCTCCGGCGATCCGGTGGTGAACTCGCTCATCAAGAACCCGAAGCCGCGGTAGCCCTGCGGCAGCGCGCCGAGCGGGTACGGGTGCTCGCCGCCCTGGCGGTCAATCGCGGTCGCGGACCAGCTCAGCTGGTTCTCGGTGCGCAGGTGGCTGAACAGTCGCCACGCCGTCAGCGGCCAGGCCTCGATCGTGGTCAGCGCGCAGATCACGAAGGCGACCAGGTAGACGGCCACGAACGGGCGGGCGAAGCGGGGAGCACCGACGTCGCTCATCCCTGCGGGATTATCGCGTCCGGGATAGCATCCGGCCGGGTTGATGCGGTTCGGCGTCCTCACCGGCGGAGGAGACTGTCCCGGTCTCAACGCGGTCATCCGCGCGATCGTCCGCAAGGGGATCGACGTTCACGGCCATGACCTGATCGGGTTTCGCGATGGCTGGCGCGGCGTTCTCGACAGCGACTTCAGCGAGCTGACCATCGAGTCGACGCGCGGGATCCTGCCCCGCGGCGGGACGATCCTCAACACCTCGCGAACCAACCCCTACAAGACAGACGACGGCCCTGCCCGGGTGCGCGGCACGCTCGGCGACCTCAACCTCGACGGGCTGATCGCGATCGGGGGCGAGGACACGCTCGGAGCCGCCAAGCGCCTGCACGACGAGGGGGTGCCGGTGCTCGGAGTCCCGAAGACGATCGACAACGACCTCGGCGCCACCGACGTCACGTTCGGCTTCGACACCGCGCTCCAGGTCGCCACCGAGGCGATCGACCGCCTCCACACCACCGCCGAGAGCCACCACCGCATCCTCGTGCTCGAGGTCATGGGCCGACACGCGGGTTGGATCGCCCTGCACTCGGGCGTCGCCGGCGGGGCCGACGTCATCCTGATCCCCGAACAGCCCTTCGACCTCGACGAGGTCTGCGCGATGCTCAAGAACCGCCGCGCCCGGGGCCGGAACTTCTCGATCGTCGTCGTCGCCGAGGGCGCCGAGCCGGCCGACGGCGAGGCGGTTATGGCGGACGCGGAGACCGACGAGTTCGGCCATCGGCGTCTCGGCGGCATCGGCAACTGGCTTCAGGAGGAGATCGAGTCGCGGACCGGCTTCGAGACCCGCGCCACCGTGCTCGGGCACATCCAGCGCGGCGGGACGCCCACGGCGCTCGACCGCGTTCTCGCGACGCGCTTCGGCCTGGCCGCGATCGATGCCGCGGACGCGGGGCGCTGGGGCATGATGCCCGCCCTGCGCGGCACCCGGATCGAGCTCGTCCCACTCGCCGACGCGGTCGCGGAGCTGCGCACCGTCCCGCCGTCCGACTACGACGAGTTCAGCGCCCTGTTCGGCTGAGCGCCTTGTCCAATCAAGGCGTACCCGAGCCCAGCGCGCCGCGACCGCGCGTGGCGATCCTGGCTCCCAACCCCCTGCTGGCGGTGACGATCGAGGCCAAGGGGAGCGACGGCGACGACGTCCACCTCCATCCCGGGGGCCAGGGCGTGTGGGTCGCCCGGATGGCCGCCGAGCTCGGTGCCGAGACCGTCGTCTGCGGGCTGATCGGCGGCGAGACGGGCGCCGTCCTGGGCCCGCTGCTCGAGCACGAGCGCGGCGAGCCGCGGCTCGTCGAGACCGCCGGGAACACCGGCTGCTACGTCATCGACCGCCGCAGCGGCGAGCGGCGGCTGATCTCGGACTCGCTGGCCGAGCCGCCGTCCCGGCACGAGGCCGACGAGCTGTTCTCGATCGCCTGCGCGGCGGCGCTCGAGAGCGCGGCGCTGGTGGTCTGCAACCCCTACCCCGACGACGGTCTCCCGCTCGAGTTCTTCGCCGACCTCGTCGCCGACGCGCGTGCCAACGGGACACCCGTGCTGGCCGACCTCTCGACGCCCCGGCTCGACAGCGCGCTGGAGGCTGATCCGGACGTCGTCAAGATCAACAGCTGGGAGCTGTCGGAGTTCGCGTCGAGTCCAGTCGACTCGCCAGAGCAGCTGATGGCGGCCGCTCGGCGGCTGCACGAGAGCGGAGCGGGCACGGTCGTGATCACCCGGGGGGCCGAACCGGCGCTGGTGCTGGCGGACGGCGAGGCGTGGGAGCTCGTACCACCACGCTTCGAGCGCGGCTCCCGCGAGGGCTGCGGCGATTCGATGATGGGTGCACTGGCGGTCGGCTGGGCCCGCGGCCTCGACCGGAAGGAGGCACTCGTGCTGGGCGCGGCCACCGGCGCCGCCAGCTTCCTGCGCCATGGCCTGGGCACGGCAACGAGGGACGTGGTCGAGAGCCTGATTGAGCGCGTCGAGCTTCGCCCGGCGTAGGCGCTCGCGGGTAGCTTCGCTACACGGACGTCGCCGGCGCGAACGGCGGTTCCATCGGCTCGCCGCGGACGATCGCCTCGGGAGCACGGTGAGCGATCCAATCGACGTGCGGCGCCAGCAGCTCGACCTCGTCGAGGCGTCGCAGCGCCGGGGAGATTCGCACCGGCCGCCCCACGTGGGAGGAATGCGAGTCACTGCCGACGACATGCAGGAGCCCGTGCGTGGCCAGGTAGAGCAGCGGGGCGCCCTCCCCCTCCAGGTAGGCCGCCGTTCCCTGGATCAGCGCGCCGCGCGTCGTCAGCTCCGTGAGGCGCTCGATCATTGCGGGTGAGGGATGGCGCTCCGGGTGGGCGATCAGGCTCCGGTATCCGCGCTCGGCGAGCTTCTCGACGACGCGAGCGAGCGAGTCGCTCAGCGGGCCGGGCCGCGGCTCGAGCAGGATCCATCCCCCTCCCCCTCCCAGCGAGACGCGCCGCAGGTCGGCGTCGTCGAGGGCCTCCGCGGCGGTCTCGGCGACCTCCCCCCCGGTCGTGACCCGAACCCGCGACCCCCCGCTCCGCAGCGCCGCGTTGAGCTGGTCGACGCGATCTCCCAGCTCGTGGATGCGCACGTCGTGGTCGTGACGGATGTGAGGAGTCGCGCAGATCAGCTCGATCCCGTCGTCCTCGGCCTGGGCCGCCATCGCGACGCTGTCGGCCAGCTCGACGGGCCCGTCGTCGAGCGCGGGCAGGATGTGGCAGTGGAGGTCGATCATCGACTGCCGGGGCGGGACTACTCCCTGGAGAGCATGCGCTCGATCAGCTCCATGTACTGGACGAGGTGACGCGTCCCCAGAAACGACTCGCGGACGCGCTCGCGCGCGGCCGTCCCGATCGCGGCCGCCCGCGGCGGGTCGTCAAGCAGGTCGTCGACGGCGGCGGCGGCCGCGTCGAGGTCGGTCGGGTCGTCGATCAGCAGGCCGGACTCGCCGTCGACGATCTGGTCCTGAATCCCGCCGATCCGGCTGGCGACGACGGGCCTTGCCTTCCACATCGCCTCGGCCACGGTCAGGCCGAATCCCTCGGCGAGGCTCTTCTGGAGGACGACGTCCGCCCGGCGCTGGATCGCGTTGACCATCGCGGCGTTCTCGTCGACGTCGTCCATCGGCAGGCAGGCGAGGTGGACGCGACCCCGTACGTCGCTCGGCAGCGCCTCGCGCTGGGTGCGGATCTCGGCCAGCACCTCGGCGCCCTCGGGGTCGTCGGCCACGTCGGCGACCGACGGACCGGCGAGCAGGAGGTGGGCGTCGGGATTGCGGCAATACTCGGCGAAGCAGCGCAACACGCCCCCGTGGTCCTTGAGCCTGTCCCAGCGCGAGACCTGGACGACCAGCGGGGTGCCCTCGGGCAATGGGCCTTCCTGGTCGAGCTCGGCCTTGCGGTCCACCCGTCCCAGGCTGCCGTCCTGGCGCACGAACACCGGGGCTTGCCCGGCGTCCGTCGCGAGCCCGGCGCGCGCCAGGATCGCCCGAACCGCCTCCGGCTCCATGTCCTGGTTCTTGGGAGAGAAGGCGTCGATCGACGGGGCGACGAGCCACAGCTTGTCCTCGTCCAGGCCCTCCCAGGCAAACGCACGCCGTGAGAAGACATAAGCGTCGGCCTGCTCGACGTAGCGCTGAAGGAACGACCACGCGGACCTGGCCAGCTCGTTCGGGTGATCCAGACCGACGTGGCAGCGCCACACGACGCGCGTCTGCCCAGCTCGCAGCAACTCGGCCAACCCGGCCGTCTGCGGATCGTGCAGATAGACGATGTCGCCCGGGCGAACCAGCTCGCCGAGCTCGCCCGCGCTCCCGGCCAGGGTGTTCTCGTATACGCGCCGCTCGGCTTCCCCGAGCGCGCCTCCGTCTCCTGAGGAGCCGTGGAGGTGGTTGTGGATTCGCTTCGTGACCCGGAAGAAGTCCTCGTTGCCGCGGATCGTCACCCAGCGCACGTCCACCCCTGCCCCTCGCGCATAGGCGAGCAGCGACTGCAGCATCTCGGCGACCCCGCCTCCGCGCGCCGTCGAGTTGACGTGCCAGATCACGGTGCCGGCGAGGAGCTTGCTCGCCGTGCCGATCGCCTCGTCGACCTGCGAGTAGTCGTCTCCGACCAGAGCTCTGAACCGCTCCGGCGAGGCGGGCGCGATCGGTACCTGGCTCAGGGCCGCCATCGCCGGGACAGTAACCCGCCGTCCGGCGGGGCTCAGTCGATGCGCGGAGCGCTGTAGGGATCGAGCGCCATCGGCTCCTCGTGCCATTCCCGAGGCAGCGCGACCTCGACCTCGAGCGGACGGCGGGGCGGCTCCGGGTCGTGGACCTCCTCGTGAGCGAGAAACGGGGACAGGTAACGCCCCCCGATCTTGTGCGGCGGCCACCACAGGTAGTCCGCGGACGCCGCGCCCTCCCCCGCGCCTCCCGCGACGTCGTGGCGCATGTGCAGGGACTCCTCGCCCGTCAGCAGCTTGCCGCGCAGGATGGGGTGAAAGGGCTGCGGGTCGATCTCCGCGCCCGCCCGCGCGGCGATGTCCTGCGCCGCGACATCGGCCTGCTGGGTGCCCAGCCCGCCCTGCTTGATCGGGAAGTTGGTGCCGTCGCCCGCCGCATAGACGTGCTCGGCCCCCCTGACGCGCGCGTGCTGGTTGATCGGGATGAACCCCCCCTCGTCGGCCGGCAGCCCGCCGATCCGTGGACCCTCGATCCGCGGCAGGGCGACCGTCGCGCTCGCCTCGACCCGCCTGTCCCCGGGGGTCAGGTGCAGGGTCCCGTCGTCGAGCTCGCGGACGTGCGCGCCGGCCTCGACGGCGATTCCGCGCCCCTCGAGCAGGCGCCGCACCTCGTCGCTGGCCGCCGAGCCGAACATGATCAGCGGCGCGTCCTCCGGGGTGATCACGACGATTTGCATGTCCTTGCCCTGCTCGCGCGCGCGGCGTTGGGTCATCAGCGCCAGCTCATAGATCGGGAGCGGCCAGCTCACCCCGGACGGCACGACGAACGCGATCTGGCCGTCGCCCTCGGCGGCGTCCTCGATCACCTCGTCGATCGCGAGCGGCTCGGGCCCGGGGAACGTGATCGCGCCGCTGAGAGCGGGGCTGAACCGCCCGCCGACGCAGACGAGCAGCATGTCGTAACCGAGCTCCGATCCGTCATCGAGCTCCGCGACGTGGTCGCCGACCCGCACCGCCGACAGTGCGCGCTGTACGAATCGCGCCCCGCGCTCGTCCGCCAGTGGGGCCAGCTCGTGGCGCTCCGCCGGGCCGAGCGCGAAGGGTTCCTCGACCAGCAGCGGCTTGTAGACGAAGTCGGGCTCGGGCGCGACCAGCGTCATCTCGACGCGTTCCCCGGCGAGGTCGCTCAGGGCGAGGAGGGCCTCCAACCCGGTCACCCCACCGCCCGCGATCAGCACCTGCAGCTTTCCGGCTGAGCCGTGCTCGCTCATTCGCGGCCAGCCCTAGGGCTTGAGGCGCTCGATTAGCGGGCCGGCGACCCGCAGCAGGCCGCCGACGAACAGGATGGTCAGGAAGACCAGCGAGCTGACGGCGCCGCCGAGCCCGAACGCGTAGGCGATCAGCATCGCGACCATGCCGGCGACGGCGAAGATCAGCAGCTGCATGGGCGCCAATCTAGATGATTGACGCGGTGGGGTCACTCATCCGCAGACGTCCTTCCCATCGCGGCGCGAGCCTCGCGCAGGAAATCGGTTACGGCGCGGGTCGCGGATGCCGGGTCGGGCGCCTGCTCGACCTCGCGCACCAGCCGGCTGCCGATGATCACCCCGTCGGCGATCCGACCCACCTGCGCCGCCTGCTCGGGGGTGCCGATCCCGAACCCGACGGCAGCCGGCACCGAGGCCTCGCTTCGAACGGCCTCGGCGAGCTCGACGAGGCCGGCCGGCAGCTCGTCGCGCTCGCCCGTCACCCCGGCTAGCGAGACGACGTAGACGAAGCCCTCGGCCCCCGCGCAGATCCTGCGGCGGCGCTCGTCGGGGGTCGTCGGCGCCACCAGCGGCACGAGCGCGAGTCCGAGCGCGGACATCGCCGTGTGGATCTCCCCGCTCTCCTCCGGCGGCAGGTCGGGAATGATCGCGCCCGCCGCGCCCGCGTCGGCGAGCGCGCGGGCGAACTCGTCAGCCCCGCGCGCGAGCACGGTGTTCGCGTACGCCATCACGACCACCGCGACGCGGTCGGAGACCGCACGGCAGGTCTGGAGCACGCTTTCCGGGGTCGCCCCGCCCTCGAGCGCGCGCGTCGCCGCCGCGTGGATCACGGGCCCGTCGGCGAGCGGGTCGGAGAACGGGATCCCGAGCTCGATCAGGTCGGCGCCCGCGTCCGCGTACGCCGCTGCGATCGCGCCCGCGCCGTCGTGGTCGGGAAAGCCGCCCATCATGTACGGCATGAGGGCCGCGCGTCCTTCGTCCCTGGCGCGGTCGAACGCGGCGGCGATGCGCTCACTCATCGTCGAGGTGGTCGAGCACCTCCGCGAGGTCCTTGTCGCCGCGACCGCTCAGGCACAGCAGGTCGTAACCGCTCCCGGCGGCGGCGTTTTCGAGAAGCCAGGCGATCGCGTGCGCCGGCTCGAGCGCCGGAAGGATGCCCTCGAGGCGGGCGAGCTCGACGAACGCGGCGATCGCGTCGGCGTCGGCGACCGCCTCGTAGCGCGCCCGACCCGAGTCGCGGAGCTGGGCGTGCTCGGGGCCGACTCCCGGATAGTCGAGCCCGGCGGAGATCGAGTGCGCCTCGACGATCTGGCCCTCGGAATCCGCGAGCACCGAGGACATGGTGCCGTGAAGGACCCCGGTGCGACCGGCGACGAGCGACGCGCCGTGGCGCCCGCTCTCGAGCCCCTCCCCGGCCGCCTCGACGCCGATCAGCTCGACCTGGGAATCGTCGAGGAAGGCGTAAAAGGTTCCGATCGCGTTCGAGCCACCGCCCACGCACGCGATCACCCGCTGGGGAAGCGCTCCCTCGGCGCCGATCGCCTGGTCGCGCGCCTCGTCTCCGATGACGCGCTGGAGATCGCGCACGAGCGCCGGATAGGGCGCCGGCCCCACCGCGGAGCCGATCACGTAATGGGTGGTCTCGACGCTGGCGACCCAGTCGCGGATCGCGGCGCTCACCGCCTCCTTGAGCGTCCGGGCGCCCGCCTCGACCGGGGAGACCTCGGTGCCCAGCAGGCCCATCCGCTCGACGTTCGGCCGCTGGCGGCGCATGTCCTCGGTTCCCATGTAGACCACGCACTCGAGCCCGAGCAGCGCGCACGCCGTCGCGGTCGCGACGCCGTGCTGGCCGGCCCCGGTCTCGGCGATCACGCGCGACTTGCCCATGCGGCGCGCGAGCAGCGCCTGCCCGACCGCGTTGTTGATCTTGTGAGCGCCGGTATGGGCGAGGTCCTCGCGCTTGAGATAGACGCGCCGGCCGACGCGCTCGGACAGCCGCTCGGCGAGATAGAGCGGGGTCGGCCGACCGACGAAGTCGCGCAGCAGGCCGTCGAGCTGGTCGCGGTATGCGGGATCGTCCCGCGCCTCGGTCCACGCGGCCGTCAGCTCATCGAGCGCGGCGATGAGCGTCTCGGGGACGTAGCGGCCCCCGTAGGGGCCGAATCGCTCCTCGACCGTCACCTCGCTCATCTCGCCGAGCCGGTAGGGGTAGCGGCGTTGGCGCTCTCGAAGAACGCCTCGAGGCGCTCGTGGTCCTTGCGGCCCGGCTCGGCCTCGACCCCGCTCGCCACGTCAACGGCGAACGGATGCGTGGCGGCGATCGCGTCGGAGACGTTCTCCGGGCGCAGGCCGCCGGCCAGGATCATGGGTATGACGGCGCCGTGGCGGGCGGTCAGCTCCCAGTCGAAGCTCTCGCCGGTGCCGCCCGGCCTGCCGGGGTGGTACGCGTCGAGCAGGTGATAGTCGGTGCGGAAGGCCTTTGCGGCGCGCACATCGGCGGAGCTTCGGATCCGCAGCGCCTTGATGACCTTGCACCCGGTGCGGCGGGCCGCCTCGGCGCAGAACGCCGGGCCCTCGTCGCCGTGGAGCTGGAGCAGCGTGAGCTGCTCCGCCTCGGCGGCGCGCTCGATCTCGCCGAGCGAGGCGTTGACGAACACGCCTGCGACCTCGCAGCGTCGCTTCAGTGCGGCGCCGATCTCCGCCGCGACGTCGGGCGCGACGAAGCGCGGGCTCTCAGGATGGTGATTGAGCCCGATCGCCCAGGCGCCGAGGCGCTGGGCCGCCTCGGCGTCCTCGAGGCTGGTGATGCCGCAGACCTTGATCCGCATCCATCAAAGATGCCAGACGCATGCGGTTGGCCGGCCGTCGGCGACTAGATCTAGGCAGCGTGGTTGGGGCGCTCGCCGAGCGTGACCGTGATTTCCTGGCGCTGCCCGTCGCGGAGCAGCTCGAGGCGAAGCTCGTCGCCGACCTGCTTGCCGTTCACCGCAGCGATCACGTCGTCCATGCCCGTGATCGGCTCGCCGTCGACCGCCGTGATCACGTCGCCGCCGGCGGCGATCGGCTGGCCTTCGATCGCGATCTGCTCCTGGCCGCCCTCGACGCCAGCGTCGTCGGCGGGGCCGCCGTTGACGACGTCCTCGACCAGGGCGCCCTGATCGACGGAGAGGTTGAGGGCGTCGGTGAGCTGCGGGGTGAGGTCGGTTCCCGTGATGCCGAGGAACGCGTGCTCGACCTCACCGGTGTCAAGAAGCTGCTGCGCGACGTCCTCGGCGGTGGTGCTGGGGACCGCGAACCCGATCCCCACCGAGCCGCCGCCGCCTCCGGTCGCGATCTGCGAGGTGACCCCGATCACCCGCCCCGACGCGTCGATCAGCGGGCCACCGGAGTTCCCGGGGTTGATCGGGGCGTCGGTCTGGATAGCGTCGCTGATCGAGAACCCGTTGGG
>DASPWW010000068.1:0-4653 GCA_035637595.1 Solirubrobacterales bacterium
TGGGGTCGGGAGAGCGCCGTCCGCAGGGCCCGCCCGACCTGATCGAGCGTGATGACACCGGAAAGGCGGCCGTCGGAGTCGATGGCGGCGAGCGCTCCGAAGCGGCGCAGGTTCTCGTTGCCGAGCAGCGACTCCAGCGGATCGTCGTCGCGCACCCGCGTGGTCTCGTCGGGCTCGCCCTCGACCAGTTCGGAGACGCGGGCGTAGGAGCGCCTGCCCTCGGGTACCGCGTCCGCGGCCCCGCGCTGGAGCAGGCCGCGAAAGCGCTGCGCGGCGTCGACCACCGGGAACCAGGGCCAGCGGTAGCGCAGGAAATATTCGTCGAGCGCCCGCTCGATGCTGAGCTCGTCGGGAATCGCGACCGGCTCGGCGTCCATGACGTCGGCCACGGTCACGCCGCTGATCCTGCTCGACACCTGGGTCTGGATCTGCGCTGCGCGCGCCGATTGCCCGAGGATGAAGCCGATGACCCCGAGCCAGATTCCACCGATCAGGTCGCCCTGGACCAGCAGGAAGAGCCCCAGCGCGATCAGCAGGTAGGAGAATCCCTGGCCGAGCGTCGCCGCGAACCGGGTCGCCTTGTTGCGGTCACCCGTCCTCCACCAGGCGATCGCGCGCGCGACCCGGCCGCCGTCGAGCGGGTATGCCGGGATCAGGTTGAACACCAGCACGAGGAAGTTGATGCTGGCGAGCCAGGCGAGCATCGTCAGCCCTCCCGACGTGTCCGTGCTCTCGTCGATGCGCATCGCCTCCGAGAACGCCTCCGAGCCGGCTGCGGCGACGCCAATGGCGGCCGACAGGACGACGATCGCCAGGGTGACGACGGGGCCCGCGATCGCGATCTTGAACTCGGTCGCGGCGGAGTCCGAGTCGCGCTCCATGCGCGCCACGCCGCCGAACATCCACAGCGTGATCTCGGAGATCCCGATCCCCTTGCGCAGCGAGACCATCGCGTGGCCGAGCTCGTGCAGCAGGATCGAGCCGAAGAAGAGCAGCGCGCTGGCGAGGGCCAGCAGATAGGGGCCCGTGTCGGAGCTCGAGGCCGACAGCACGTCGCGGTAGAAGTCCGAAAGCCACAGGATCACGAGGAAGAGGACGAAGAACCACGAGTAGTCGACCGCGATCCGGATGCCCCGGACGTGAAACAGGGTGAGGCCGCCTGCGGGCATGCCCACCCATCTTAGGCGGGGGCGGGCGTCTGACCGACGGGCGGGCGGCTGGCGCGCTAGCTTGCCGCGCCGAATGGCTAGCGCATCAACGCAAGCCGGCGATCCGGGCGCCGCATTCGACGCGGCCCGGCTGCGGCGCGACGTCGAGGAGCTGGCGGCGATCTACCGCCCAAGCGCTTCGCCGGGCGAGCGCCGGGCCGCGGAGTGGCTCGTCGACCGACTCGCCGAGCACGGTGCCGAGGCGCGGGTCGAGGTCGATGACGCGCACGGCACCTACTGGTGGCCGCTCGGCCTTGCGAGCGCCGCCGGGGCGCTCGCCGGGATCGCGGGCCTGCGCGGGCGGCGCCTGGTTTCCGCGGCACTCGCCGCGGCGGCCGGAGCCGCCGAGATCGACGACCTGCCGCCCAGGCGGCGCCTGCTGCGCCGCGCGCTGCGCCGCCGCCCGATGCACAACGTCGTCGCGGAGGTCGGCCCGGCCGACGCCGAGCGCACGATCGTCCTCGTCGCACATCACGACGCGGCCCATTCGGGACTGCTGTACCACCCCGCGATCCCGGAGAGGCTGTTCCGGGCGTTTCCGCAGGTCCTCGAGCGCACCGACACCAGCCCCGGGCTGATGTGGCCGGTGATCTTCGGGCCCGCCGCGGTGGCCACCGGGGCGCTGACGGGCAGTCGGCGCCTGATGGCGCTCGGCACGATCTTCGCGGCGGGTTCGGCGCTCACCTTCGCCGACATCGGTGCCCGCGACGCGGTGCCGGGTGCGAACGACAACGCGACCGGCGTCGCGGTCCTGCTCGCGATCGCGGCCTCGCTTGCGAAGCGGCCGACCGAGAGCACCCGCGTGATGCTCGTCTCCACGTCCGAGGAGGCGACCTGCGAGGGCATGCAGGCCTTCTGCGAGCGCCATCTCGGAAACCTGCCCGCCGACCGCACCTTCTTCCTCTCGCTCGACACGCTCGGCTCGCAGCACCTGCTGGTCCTGCGCGGCGAGGGAATGCTCGGGATGGTGGAATATCCGCGCGAGTCGCTCGACCTGCTCGACTGGCAGGCCGAGGAGCTGGGCATCTGGTTGTTTCCCAACCTGCGGCTGCGCAACGCGACCGACGGGCTCTTCCCGCTGGTCGCGGGCTATCAGTGCGCATCGCTTTGCTCGTGCACAGATCTCAAGCAGCCCGCCAACTACCACTGGCCGACCGACGTGCCCGAGAACGTCGACTACGGCACGCTCGCCGACGCCGTGCGGCTCACCGAGGCTGTGCTGCGCCGCCTCGACGAGCGCTGGCTCGACTGACGCATGAGCGATCTGCTCGCCATGGTGCTGCCGCTGGCGATCGGCGCGGCGGTCAGCCCGACGGTCCTCACATTCCAGCTCCTCACGCTCGGCGGCAAGGTCGCCGCGCTGCGCCGCGGCTGGGCGGTGGTCGCCGGCTGCGGCCTCGTCCTGCTCGTCGAGGCGGGGCTCGGCCTCGCCCTTGCCGAGGGGACGGGGGGAGAGGACACCTCGTCGGACGCCCGGGCGATCGTCAAGCTCGCCGTCGCCGGCCTGCTGGTCGCGATCGGGATCCGAAACCTCGTCGCGCCGGCGAAGGAAAAGCCGAAGAAAGAGCCCTCCCCCGAGCCCCGCATCGGCCGCTACTTCGGCTTCGGGCTGCTGCTCATGCTCACCAACGTCACGACACTGGCGCTCTACCTTCCGGCGATCCACGAGCTGGGCATCAGTGACGTCGCCACGGGCGGCAAGCTGATCGTCTTCGGCGTCGTGCTCGCGATCGTCCTGATCCCCGCCTACGCGCCGCCGCTTGCGGTGACCGTCGTGGGCGCGCCGGCCGAGCGCGCGCTGCGCCGCCTCAACGGCTTCCTCGCCCGCCACAGGCGCGTCGTTGGCGCCGTGATCGCGTTCGGCTTCGCGATCCTGCTCGCCGCGCAGGGGCTATCCGAGCTGGGCTGACGGGGGCTGCCGGGCGGCGCCGAGCCGTCGGCGAGTGGGATGTACGCTTGGGCGGGACCGTCGTCAAAGCGAGGAGGTTGGGCGATGGGGACCGAAGCGGAGGGCGGTGCGCCGCTCCAGACGACCACCGCGTACCTGGATCAGAAGGGCGTCGGCTACGAAGTGGTCGAGCACGACGAGCGCTTCACGGCCGTGGCCGAGGCTCGGGCGGCCGGGGTCGAGCCCGAGAACGCAGCCAAGACGCTGCTGCTGCGCGACACCGAGGGCTATGAGCTGGTCGTGATGCCGGCCTCCGAGCGACTCGACCTCAAGAAGGTCCGCCAGGCCCTCGATCGCGACATGCGGCTCGCCACCGAGCAGGAGATGGGGGCGGAGTTCGGCCAGTTCGAGCTCGGCGCGCTACCGCCGCTCGGCCCGATGCTGCCGGCCCCAGAGCTGGTGGACCGCCGCGTCCTCGATCACGACCGCGTGCTCTGCAACGCCGGAGACCATCGGCATTCGGTGCTCGTGGACCCCCGGGAGTTGGTCCGGCTCGGCGACGCGAAGGTCGCCGACGTCTGCGAGGACTAAGGGTCTGTCCCGTTAGGGGGCGTGCCCCTGGGACGGTTCAGGACCAAGCGGGGCGTCCACGGCGCGGATTCCGCATGGCAGCGCCATGTGGGATTCGCGACGGGGGCGCATCCGCGCCGTGTCCTGGGCCGTAGCCAGGGGTGCGATCGCCTAGCGGGATAGGCCCTAAGGCAGCCGGGCTGCTGAGCTGGCGAGAGGAACGTTGAGCCCGTCCAAGGGGCGAAACGATGCACCTCGCGGTGGGGCTCGCTAGATCCCCGGCGTGTGGCGCGCGATGATACGGGCGAAGTCGGTGCCGGCGGGGAGCGTGCCGAAGGCCTGGCCCCAATCGCCGCCGAGCCGCGAGGCGCAGAATGCGTCGGCGACGGCGGGGTCGCCGAAGCGCACCAGCAGCGACCCCTGGAGGGCGAGCGCCATGCGCTCGACGACGCGGCGGGCGCGCGACTCGATCGCCTCGAGATCGGCGAGCTCGTCGCGCAGCGAGGCGACGTATGAGTCGAGGCGCGCGTCGGCGCCGCCGGCCTCGCCGATCTCGGCGAAGAGCGCCTCGACGGACGCGGGGCTGCGACCCATCCCGCGCAGGACGTCGAGGCACTGCACGTTGCCCGAGCCCTCCCAGATCGACGCCAGCGGGCTCTCGCGGACCAGACGCGGCATCCCCGACTCCTCGACGTAGCCGTTGCCGCCCAGACACTCCAGCGCCTCGACGGCGTGGACCGGCCCGCGCTTGCAGATCCAGTACTTGAGCACGGCGTTGGCGAGCCGCTTGAGCTCGGTCGCCTCGGCGTCGCCGGCGATCGACTCGTCGTAGGACCGCGCCAGGCGGATCGATGAGATCGTCGCCGCCTCGGACTCGACGCAGAGATCGGCGAGCACGTTCTGCATCAAGGGCTGATCGGCGAGCAGCTTGCCGAACGCGGAGCGATGGGCGGCGTGATGGGTCGCCATCGCGACCCCGAAGCGCAT
>DASPWW010000069.1:0-32407 GCA_035637595.1 Solirubrobacterales bacterium
CGATCTGGTTCGGTTTCTCGAGCTCGGAGCCCGCAAGCTCAAGCCGGACGGCCTTCTGATCGCCGAGACCGTCAACGTCCACCTGATCGAGGGCTTCAAGACCTTCTGGCTGGATCCCACGCACATGACCCAGGCGTTTCCGGAGACCCTCCTCGTCCTCTGCCAGGCGGCGGGCTTCGATTCCGCCTACGCGTTCCATCCGTTCGGAGTCGGCGACTTCGAGCGCGATCGCCTAACGCAGCCGACGTTCGCGGTCGTGGCGTCGAAGGGCGACGTGGCACTCAGGGCGAGCGCGGCGTAAGCAGGAGGTTGAAGTACTCGGTCGTGAACGCGTCGGCGCGCGAGATGAGCTCGGCGGCGGGAAGGCCCGCCGGCCTGCCGGGCAGGTCGATGACCGAGATCTCGTAGTCCAGCTCCCGGTAGAGACCGACCACATCCTCGGGGGTGTCGCCGAGCTCGCGGATGCCGGTCGGCCAGAACTCGACCAGCATCAGCGGCCGGAAGCGGTCGATCGTCGCCCGCATCCCGTCGATCACTACGTGCTCTGTCGCCTGGGTATCGAGCTTGACGACGTCGAGGCGGTCGAGTGGAGGGTCGAGGTCGTCGACCGCGATGCTCGGGACCTCGATGAAGGCGCGCCCCGAGCCCCAGCGGTAGCTGCGATGGTCGCCGGTGTTCGAGTCCGAGAGGCTGAGGGGGAGGTTCTCTCCCGACGAGCGCCACGCCGCCGCGTTTACGACCCGGACGTTGCCGGCCCCCGCCTGCTCCAGGTTGGCGCGCAACAGAGCGTGGTTGCCGGGCTCGGGCTCGATCGCGACCACCTCGCCCTCACCTCCCACCAGCCCGGCGAGCATGAGGGTGAAGTAGCCGCAATGGGCACCGACGTCGAGTACCGTCATGCCCGGCGAGACGATCTCGCGGAACAGCGCGCCCTCGTTCGGCTCCCAGACGCGATCACGCGCCATCCCCACCCGCATGAGCTGGTCGCCGGCGGGCATCAAGATCGCGCCAACGTCGGTCTCGACGCGCTCGGCCGGAGGAAGGCCGGATGCGGTCTCGGGCATGCGGCCTATCCTATTCGCGCGCCCGCGCGGCGCCGCGCTGTCCCGTGACCCCTCAATTGCACGAGAATCCCGCGCCCGGGAGGGCGGTGCCCCCCGTCAACGTCGAGGGGTACCTCGACACCTGCGCCGGGCAGGGGGAGGCGGCGCGCCTTTACCTGCGCGCCCTGCGCAGCGTCGGCGTCCCGGTGACCGCGAGCGTAATCGACGTCGAGACCGTCGCTCCGGATGCCACCGTGACGCTGCCCCGACAGCCGGACGTCGACTGGCAGGCAACGGGGCCGGGAATCGAACCGAGCGTCAACCTGATCTGCGTCAACGGTCTCGAGCTGCCCGCGTTCGCGGCGATCAAGGGACGCGACTACTTCTCGCGGCGACGTTCGGTCGGCGTCTGGGCGTGGGAGACCGATCGCGTGCCCGACGCAATGGCGCGGGCCGCCGATCTGCTGGAGGAGATCTGGGTCTACTCGGGCTATGTGGCCCAGAACCTCGGCCCAACGGTGCCGGTTCCCGTCGAGCCGGTGCCGCTTCCGGTCGTCGCGCCGACGGCCTCGGGCGGAATCGGCATCGACCTGCCCGACGGATTCACGTTCCTGTTCATGTTCGACTTCCTCAGCACGATGGGCCGGAAGAACCCGCTCGGGGTCTTGGACGCGTTCTCGCGTGCCTTCGAGCCCGGCGAGGGGCCGCAACTCGTATTCAAGACTGTCAACGGAGCGCAGCGCCCGGACGAGCTGTGGCGGGTCCGCGAGGCGATCGGGGATCGCCGCGACGTGCTCGTCATCGACCGCGTGATGGGATCGGAGGAGAAGGCCGCGCTGTTCTCGCGCATCGACTGCTACGTGTCGCTTCATCGCAGCGAGGGGTTCGGGCTTCCGATCGCCGAGGCGATGGCGCTCGGCAAGCCCGCGATCGCGACCGGCCACTCCGGCAACCGGGAGTTCATGACCCCTGACAACAGCTATCTGGTCGACTACGCGATGACCAGCGTCGGCGACGGAAACGACGTCTATCCGTCGGATGGCCGCTGGGCCGAGCCCGACGTCGAGCATGCCGCGTCCCTGATGCGGCATGTATGGCAGAACCAGGACGAGGCGAGCGACGTGGGCGAGCGCGCCAGGCGAGAGCTCGCCGAGGACTTCTCGCCCGAGGCAATCGGCGCGCGGGCGCGGCGCCGGCTCGAGGAACTCATGGCCTCGCCGCGGCGAGCCCCGACCGATGACGCAACGGGCAACGGCGAGGACGGACCCCGGGCGGCGCGCTCGCGCGGAGCCCTGAGCAGGCTGCTGCGGCCCCTGCGGCGCCGGCGTGAGCTGCGCCATGCCGCTGCCTCCGTGCCGGTCTGGTTTCACTCGATCGACCTGGGCGGCGGGGTTGTAACCCCCGGAATGAAGACCGCCGGGCAGCTGGCATCGGAGCTCGAGGCGCTGCGGCTCCCGGACCTCAGGGGCAAGACGGTGCTCGACGTCGGCGCCTGGGACGGCTTCTATTCGTTCGAGGCCGAGCGCCGGGGCGCGGCGCGCGTCGTGGCGCTCGACCACTACGCGTGGTCGATCGATCTCGCGGCCTGGAACGGGTATCTCGCGGACTGTCGCGAGCGCGGGGAGACTCCGCGGCCCGCGGATGAGGTTCCCGGCGTCTGGCGCCCCGACGAGCTCGCGGGCAAGAGCGGCTTCGACCTCGCCGCGGAGGCGCTCGGCAGCAACGTCGAGCCGCTCGTCGGCGATTTCATGCGAATGGACCCCGCAGAGATCGGGAGCTTCGACGTCGTCCTGTTCCTCGGGGTCCTCTATCACCTCAAGGACCCGCTCGGCGGGTTGGAGCGACTCGCCTCGGTGACGCGCGACCTCGCGATCGTCGAATCGGAGGCCGACGTCGTGCCGGGGCGCGAGGACGAGAAGCTGTGCCGCTTTCTTGAGGCGGACGAGCGCGCCGGCGACCCCGGGAACTGGTGGTCGCCCAATCTCGCCGCCCTGCTGGCGATGTGCAGAGCCGCCGGCTTCGCCCACGCGGAGGCGGTCGCCGGCCCACCCCCCATGGCGGTCGACGAGCAGCACGAACCGCTCCGCTATCGCGCCGTCGTGCACGCCCGCAAGTAGCCGCCGTCCGTGAACTGGCTGCGCAAGCTTCTGCGCCGCGACCCGGGGTCGCGCCTCGGCGTCAATGTCATCGGCTTTCACCGCTCCGATTTCGGCATCGCCGAGGCCGGGCGCAGGGTGATTGAAGCCCTCGAGTCCGCGAGCGTCCCCGTGCGGGCGTTCCACGACACGACCTACGGGCGCGTCCAGACCGGTCACCCCGAATACCCGTCGTTGCCGATCGAGCAGGTGGCGGACCGCGCCGCGTTCCCGGTCAACCTGCTGTGCCTGAACGGAAACCACATCCTTGGGCTGGTGGAGGAGATTGGCGCCGGCCTCTTCGAAGCTCGCCACACGATCGCACTGTGGTTCTGGGAGAGCGACCTCTTCCCCGACGAATGGATGCCGGCCCTGGAGTACGTGGACGAGCTCTGGGCGCCTTCCCGCTACGTCGCCGAGTGCCTCGCAGCCGGGCCGGCGCCCGTGACCCGCGTAGTGATTCCGATGACCCCGCCCCAGGGGCCCCCGCTCGACCGTGCGAGCTACGGGATAGGCCGCGACGACTATCTGTTCCTGTGCATGCTCGACTACGGGAGCGCAGCCGAGCGCAAGAACCCGATCGGCACGGTGGACGCCTTCCGGGCTGCGTTCGAGCCCGGCGCGGGCGCGGCGCTGCTCCTCAAGACGAGCCTCGCGGAGTACGGCGGCGACCTTCCCGGTCGCGTCCGAGCCGCGGCCGCTGGTCACCCCGATGTCCACATCCTCGACGCGAGCCTTCCGACCGAGGAGAAGGATGCGCTGCTCGCCGGCTGCGACTGCTACGTGTCGCTGCACCGCTCCGAGGGCTTCGGCCTGGGCGCCGCGGAGGCCATGTGCCTCGGCAAGCCGGTGATCGCGACCGGATACGCGGGCACGCTGGACTTCATGACGGCCGGCAACGGCTATCTGGTCTCCTACACGCTGGTCGAGGTTGGCCCGGGGCATCCGCCCTACGCTCCGCAGGCGCACTGGGCCGAGCCCGATCTTGGCCACGCTGCGCGCCTCATGCGGGAGGTGTTCGACGACCGCGCCGGGGCGGCCGAGCGGGGGCGCCAGGCGGCGGCGGACATGCGCAGCCGGCACTCGCCGCGCGCCGCGGGCGAGATCATGAAGCGTCGCCTCGAGGAGATAGCCGGGGCGGCGCGCCCGGGCTGAGGGCCTATCCCGCTAGGCGATCGCACCCCTGGCTACGGCCCAGGACACGGCGCGTATGCGCCCCCGTCGCGAATCCCACATGGCGCTGCCATGCGGAATCCGCGCCGTGGACGCCCCGCTTGGTCCTGAGCCGTCCCAGGGGCACGCCCCCTAACGGGACAGGCCCTAAGTCCCCGCCCGCGGCGAGAACGAGCCGTTGCGCGGGCGCGTCAGGACCAGGTCCAGGAACGGTCCGTCACTCATGATCTGCGCCGGCGTCGAGGGCCGCTGCTCGCCGTCCTTGAGCAGCGACAGCTCGAAACCCAAGCCCTGGTAGTAGGCGAGGATCGCCTCCGGATCCTCGTCGCGCCGCGCGAGCTCCTGGGGGCCGAACTCCACGACTACCGTCAGGTTCGGGCTCGCGTCGATCGTGCGCTCGAGGCCCCGGATCGCGTGATGGTCCGTGAACTGGGTGTCGACCTTCATCAGCTCCACGGGAGGCTGGATGAAGTCCTCGAGGCGGGCGCAGGGGACGAGGGCGTTCTCGGAGAACCTCGAGACGTCGACGCGCGGGTCGTCTACGTAAGGACGCTCGTCCACGCTGACCTCCGTGGCGGCTCCCCCATCCGGTAGCGGCACCAGGCTCAGATGCCCGGTCTCCGACCACGCGGCGACTGGAAGGACGTCGACGTTGGAGCATCGGTTGCGCCAAACGTTTGCTCGCAGCAAGACGAGGTTGGCGGGATCGGGCTCGACGGCGATGACGTGGCCCGTCTCGCCGACCAGGCCGGCGGCCTTGATCGTGAACCAGCCGATGTTCGCCCCCACGTCGACGAACCTCATCCCCGGCCGCAAGGTCCGCTCGAGGATCGCCGAGATGTCGGGGGACCACACCCCGGCCTGCTGGATCATCGGCCGCACCAGGATGTCGTCCTCATCGAGCCAGAATGTCCCGATCGTCGTCTCCTGCTCGACGAGGCGCCGGCCCCGGATCACGTCGGCGAGGAGGAGGCCGTGCAGTCCCGATCGCGGCCAGGCCCGCGGCGGGAGCAGCCCGACACCCCGAGCCGCATCAACGGCCCTGCGCCGGAAACGGGCCACCCCCCGCCCGATCGCCCCGCGCGGTGCCGACGTCTCGGAGGTCTGGGAGTCCGGTCGTCTCAACACTGTCGGGGATCATAGGTACGGCCAGCAGCCCGCCGAATTCGCACTCGGGCGCCGAAGCGCACAGAGGGGCGACCTAGACTGCTCGCCGATGTCGCGAGATTCCTCTCCCGTGAAGGCCGCAGGCTGACCCCCAGGCTCTCGATCTGCATCCCGACCCACCATGGACGACGGGACGAGCTCGAGCTGCTGCTGGACAGCATCCTCGTCCAGATGCCCGAGGTTCCTGAGCAGACGGTCGAGATCTGCGTCAGCGACAATCGATCCGAGGATGGCACCGAGCAGATGCTCATCGAGCTCGGTGGTGCCCATCCAGACGCGATCCGGTATCGCCGCCGCGACCGCGACCTCGGGGCGATGCGGAACATCTTCGCCGCGGTTGACCTCGCCGATGGCGATTATTGCTGGTTGATGAGCTCCGACGACGCCCTCGCCCCCGGTGCGCTCGAGCTCGTCCTCGACGTGCTCGACGACTCGCCGGGTGTGGCCGGCATGACCGTCAACTGGGCGACCTACGACGAGGCGATGACGGAGGTTGCGTATGGAGAGGTCCCGGAGATCCTGCCCCCCGGGCCTCGCCGACCGATCCACTACACGGACTTCGAAGCCTTGATGCGCGACTGCGGCGTCGTCCTCGGGTACCTCTCGATCCACATCGTGCGTCGCGAGCATTGGCTGAGCGAGGTCGAGGGCCGGCGAGAGTTACTGCTGGAGCATCCGATCTTCGCCCAAGCTCTGGCCCTCGGGATGGTGGCGAGACGCAATCCCGAATGGATATGGCGGCCAGAGGCGGTTGTCAAGAACCGCCCCAACAACTCGGCCTGGGTTCGGCCGAACGCCCTCTACCGCTACCACCTCGACACGACACGGGACCTCACGAGCGTGTGGAAGAGGCTCGTAGGCCGGGGCGGCACCTACCGCGCGTTGCTGTGGAAGTGGTACCGGCTCTGTCTCACCCCGTCGTGGCTTGTGACCTACAAGCTCGAGGCCCAGGAGGACGCCAGATGCGATCGCGAGATGCTCGTCGGGCTGCTCAGAGCCCTGTGGCCCTTGCGCGAGTTCTGGCTGCGCGCCCTCCCCGTTCTGCTAACCCCGCGAGCCTTGCTTGTGCGCTTCCCGTCGCTGAGAGCTCGACTCGAGGCCCTCGATGGCTGACGAGCCCGGCCTCGACGTCTCGATCGTCTCATACCGCTGCGAGGCACTGCTTCGGGCATGCCTGGCGTCGCTTCGCGAGGACCCGCCAAAGCGGGGAATGAACGTCCACGTCGTCGACAACGCGTCCGGCGACGGCACGGCGGAGATGGTGGCGCGGGAGTTCCCCGAAGTCCGGCTCACGGCGTGCGAGCAGAACCTCGGGTTCAGCGCCGCCAACAACATCGCGATCCGCGCCGGCTCGGCTCCCTACGTGCTCGTGCTCAATCCGGACACCCGGATCACGCCGGGCAGCCTCGAGCGGCTATGCGACCTGATGGACGCCAGCCCCGAGGTCGGGATGTGCGGACCGCGGCTGGAGCTCGAGGACGGCAGCTTCGACCACGCGGCAAAGCGCTCGTTCCCCACCCCACTCAGCTCGCTCGCCCACTTCACCGGCGTGGGGCGCCGTCGCGAGTCGGGCAAGCTCGCCGCCTACAGGGCCCCGGAGGTGGAGTCGGGCCCCGTCGACGCCGTCAACGGGGCCTTCATGCTGACCCGGCGCGCGGCGCTCGACCAGGTGGGGCTCTTCGACGAGGGCTACTGGATGTACATGGAGGACCTCGACCTCTGCTACCGCCTCGCCCAGGCCGGATGGATCACGTGGTACGAGCCCGACGTCACGGTGATTCACATCAAGGCTGGGACGACCGGCAAGGACCGCAGCTTCCGCCTCAATCGCGCCTTTCACTACGGGATGTACCGCTTCTATCGCAAGCACTACGCCCCCGACCACAATCCCGCCTTCAACCTGGTGATCTACGCCGGGATCGTGGCCAAGCTCACCGTCACCGTCGTCAAGACCAGCGTGCGCCGGCTGCGGCGCAGGCTCGGCGGCCGCGAGGTCGTCCAGCGGGAGCCGGCCTGAGCCTCCCGCGCGCGCAGTCGCCGCCCCGGGTCGGGCCGGACTCCGAGCCGCTCATCGCCGTGTGCATGGCGACGTTCGAGCCCGACCCGGAGCTGTTCGCGCGCCAGGTCTCGACGCTTCGCGACCAGACCCACCGCAACTGGATCTGCGTAATCAGCGACGACGCCTCGAGCCGGGAGCGGCACGCCGAGGTCGAGCGGGTCGTCGGCGACGACCCCCGCTTCACCGTCTCGCGTTCGGACCGCCGGCTCGGCTTCTATCGCAACTTCGAGCGCGCGCTGACCAAGGCGCCCCGGGAGGCGCGCTTCGTCGCCTTCGCCGACCAGGACGACCGCTGGGACATCGGCAAGCTCGCGACGCTTGTGGCCGCGATCGGCGGCGCGCGGCTCGTCTACAGCGACGCCCGCGCGGTCCGGCCCGACGGCACACTGATCTCCGAGACCCTTTGGCGGGGGAGGCGAAACAACCGGACGAACTTCGCCTCCCTACTGCTCACCAACACGGTCACCGGCGCGGCTTCGATGTTCAGGCGCGAGCTGCTCGATCTCGTCCTCCCCTTCCCCGAAACGCCGGGAACGCCGTATCACGACCACTGGACCGCCCTCGTGGCGCGCGCGACGGGGGAGCTCGCCTACGTCGACCGCACGCTGTTCGACTACGTCCAGCACCCGAAGGCCCTGCTCGGACACGAGGCGATCGAGGCCCGGCCCCGGATCAGCCGGCCGCAGCGGCTGCGACGGCTCGCCCGCGACCCGGCGGCGGCACTGGACCGCTGGCGGGAGGCATACGAGGACGAGTGGTGCCGGACCGTCGCATTCGCTCGCGAGCTGCGCGAGCGCTGCGGCGAGCGCCTCCAGCCTCGCGATCGCCGGGCCCTCGATCTGGTCCTCGCCGGCGAGCGCTCCCCGCGCACCTGGGCATGGCTCGCGGTACGGCCGTTGCGCGGCCTGGCGGGCCGCAACGAGACGAAGGGCTTCGAACACCGCCTCCTGCGGGGGCTCATCTGGCGCAAGGTCGCGTTCCGGTGGACCGCCAGAACTACGACTTGATCAGCAGGCCCTGGCCGGTGGGCAGCGTCAGCACCTTGACGCCCTTCGCTGAGGCGAAGCGATCCATCGCCTGCTTTTGCTCGGAGTAATGCCTCCAGCCGTAGTCGTCCATCACAACAGGCGCCCCGGTGACGAGCCTCTCCCAGAAGAACTCGAGCGCGGCGGCCTCGGGCGCGGCGATGTTCATGTCCAGAGACAGGTAGCAGACCTCCTCGATAGGCACGGTCCCGAGCGTCTCCGGGACTTTTCCTCGGATCAGCTTCGCCCTGGGAAAGGGCGCGAAGTTGCGCCGCGCCAGGTCGTAGAAGTCGCCGTAGAACCGCTCGTTCTCCCGGATCCTGTCGGGCCTTTCCCGATCGCTCATCTGCTCCTCGGGGATCCCCTCGAAGGTGTCGAACAAGAAGAAGTCCTTGCCCGTGGAGTTGAAGTCGATGTAGTGGCAGACCGCCAGCGAGTAGATCCCCGTGTACACCCCGCACTCGACGAAGCTCCCGGGCAGGCGCGAGGCGTGCCATCCAGCCCAGCAGGCGACGTGCACCCTCCACTCGATGCCGAGATCGAATTGACTGGGGTCGGGCGAAAGCCTGTGACCACTTCGCATGCCGGCCCAATAGGCCTCGACGAATGCGGGCTCGGCCAGAAACGAAACGTCCTTGTTCCAGACAGCCAGCGAGTCCCGGCCGTAGTCGGGGCGCCCGAACGCGGGATGTATGACCTCGGCATGCGCAGCCTCGTCCTCGCGCTGCCTTCGAGTCGCGGAGCGTTGTCTCCACAATCTGAGGGATCGGCTCAGACCCATTGCCAGGAGCCTCAAGCCGCCGCGGGTGCCTCTAGGCGATCGCCCTGGGCCAGCAGGGCCTCGACGACCTCGTCGGCTTCCCGCACCGCGTAGTTCGTGCCGCGGTCGTCGGGATAGACCTGCGTGGTGTTGGCCATCAGCAGGCCCGGCACGCCCGTTTCGTACGGAGGCATGCGCTGTGGATGGTTCGGCAACACGACTGGCTGCGCGGCGGGCTCACGGAATCTCCAGCTCTGCACGACCCAATCGCGCGTGAACTGGGGGTTGACCTTGCGCAGGCCGGGCTCGTAGACGTCCCACAGCTCCTCGATGTCGAGCGACAGGAGCTCGTGGCGGCGCGGCAGGTAGTTGGCGACGTAGAGGAACCGCCGTCCCCCATAGTGCTCGGGGCCGACGAGGTTGGTCTGCTCGATGAGGCCGATGAAGCGCATGTCCTCGTCGGCGACGTTGGTCCAGTAGTAGGGATGAAACTGGCGGTCGAGCTCGACCAGCAGGCAGAGCGCCTCGAAGTACTCGATCGAGTTCGCGCGCTCGAACCAGGCGTCCCCGACCTCGGCGCGCAGGCTGGGTCCCAGAACCTGCTCGAAGATGTCCGTGGGCAGCGTCGCGACGACGGCGTCATAGCGCTCCGGCTCGCCCGCGCGCTCGAATTCGCGCGGGTCGTGGCCGCGCCGAAACGAGTCGGGAGCGCCGGCGTGAACGAGAAAGCCGCCGTCCGGCGCGCGGGTTACCTGGGCGGCAGGGCAGTCGATCAGCACCCGGCCCCCCTGCTCGGCGATCCTCTCCTCGAGGCGCTTGAAGATCGCCTCGAAGGAGTGGCGGGGATAGACGAGCTTCTCCTCCCTGGCCTCGTCGCCGCTCGTCTGGCGGCGGTTGCGCAGCTTCGCCCACAGCCACGACATCGAGATCCGGTCGGCCTTGTCGCCGAACTTCCCGCGCAGCATCGGGCCCCAGATCGTCTCCCAGGCCTGGCGCCCCATCTTGCGCTCGACCCAGTCCTTGATCGTCAGGGGCTCGAACGGCTCCACCTCGTTGGCCCGTCGCTGGAGCATCAGCACCGCGAAGCCCATCCGGACCCGGGCCGGGAGCGACATCGGCTTGTAGCGCAGCAGGTCGAGGGGGCTCGTGAACGGGTACAGGCGGCCACCGTAGAACATCCCGATGCTCGACGGCCAGACGGCGAGTTCGTCGTCGAGGCCGATCTCGTCGCACAGATCGGCGATGTGGCGATCGCTCGTGAACAGGTGGTGGTAGTAGCGCTCGACCAGCACCCCGTCGCCGACGTCGATCGTCGCCGCCTGCCCGCCCAGCCCCGGCCAGCGCTCGTAGATCACGGCCTCATGGCCGAGCGTCCCCAGCCTGTAGGCGGCGGACAGCCCCGCCATTCCCGCTCCCAGGACGGCGACCCTCACCGGCGCGCCTCGCTCGCCGTGAGCTCGTCCGCGCGGTCAAGCGTGGCGGCCGGCGGCGCCACGTTGAGCCGCTCGCGCACCACGTAGAGCGGCCGCCGCTTGACCTCGTCGTAGATCCGCGAGATGTACTCGCCGATGACGCCGAGGGTGATCAGCTGGATGCCGCCGAGCATCAGGACCGCGAACAGCAGCGTCGAGACGCCCTCGACGTAGAACCCGAGCAGGCGGTTGATGACGACGTAGGGGATTCCGAGGAAGGCGAAGAACGAGACGACGAAGCCGAGCACCGTCGCGACCTGAAGCGGGGCGTGCGAGAACGAGGACAGCGCGTCGAGCGAGATCCGAAACAGGGTGCGCCAGCTGTAGCTGGTCTGGCCCGCGAAGCGCGGATCGCGCCGGTAGGGAACCGAGCTCTGCGTGTAGCCGACCCAGACCGTCATCCCGCGCATGAACCGCGCCCGCTCGGGCATTGCTCCCAGCGCGTCAACCACCCGGCGGTCGAGCAGACGAAAGTCCCCGACCCCCGGCTGGACCTCGAGCCCCGCGAGGCGGGTGAAAAGTCGCTCGAACCAACGCGAGGTCGTGAGCTTGATCCGGCTCTCACCCTCACGCTGCTGGCGCACCGCGTACACGACATCGGAGCCCTGGCGCCACTGGTCGATCAGCTTCGGGATCAGCTCGGGCGGGTCCTGAAGATCGGCGTCGATCGTCACCACCGCATCCCCGGCGGCGTGATCGAGGCCGGCGGTGACCGCCGCCTGGAAGCCGAAGTTGCGCGACAGCGAGACGACGTGCACCCGCGGATCGCTTGAGGCGAGGTCCTCGAGGATCTCCGGGGTGCGATCGCCGGACCCGTCGTCCACGAGGACGAGCTCGAAGTCGAGCCCGCCCAGCGCCGAGCAGGTCCGGTCGTAGAAGGCGGTCAGCGTCTCCTCCTCGTCGAGGACCGGGGCCACCACGCTGAGCAGCCCGAGCTCGCGCGCCGACACCG
The DNA here is from genome assembly GCA_035637595.1 of Solirubrobacterales bacterium. Lineage (GTDB taxonomy): Bacteria > Actinomycetota > Thermoleophilia > Solirubrobacterales > 70-9 > DASPWW01. The sequence continues at coordinate 11,787 of DASPWW010000069.1, forward strand.
ACTACTCCTTGCGGCCGAGGCCGTAGAGATCGTTGCCGAGCAGCAGCCGGACCGGCCTCCACGTCGCGACGCGCCCCGCCATGCGAACGACGAGTCCGTCGAACGACGACAGCAGGTGATACTGGCCGGACCGAAGCACGTCGGGATCGAGCCACACCCGAGGGTCGTGAAAGCCGCCATCGCGCATGGCGCGCCTGAGCGAGAAGACGCTCTGTTCGTTGACGTGATACCGCACGCCGAGCTCGAAGAAGCGGTCGACGCGGTCGGCGACCTCTCCGTGACCCAGCGCGCGAACGACGGGACGGCTGAGCGGCCAGCCGACGTCCATGAACAGCCTGTTCGGGGCGGTGTGCACGATCAGGTAGCCGCCCGGACGCAGGACGCGTCGCAGCTCGCGCAAGGCGGGAACGGTCTGGTGCGGATCGAGGTGCTCGACCACATCCGAGAACAGGACACGGTCGAAGGACGCGTCGTGCCACGGAAGCGCGGTCACGTCGCCGTGCTGAACGTCAGCTTCCGGGAACTCGGCGAGCGTCTCGCGAGTGATCTCGACCGCGGACTTCGAGTAATCGACTCCGGCGACGTCGGCGCCCGCGCGCGCGCACGCCAGCAGCACCTCGCCGCGCCCGCAGCCCGCGTCGAGGACTCTCACTCCCGGCCGCGGGTCGAGCGCCCGCACCTGCTTCGACTTGTTGTAGGAGACCCCGCGGCCGTCCCGGAACTCCTCCCAGCCCTCGCAGATCCGGGACAGGAAGTACTCGCGGTTGTAGACGTCGGGGGGGATCGACTGCTGCATGAACGGGCAAGGGTACGGCGCTTCGAGCGGCCGGGTCGCCTTCGCTCGCCGCGGACGGTTGGCCTATTCTGGCCGCATGCGCCCGATGGAGGCAGTGGCGCGGCCGGGGTCCAACGCGCCGCGCGAGGGCGGGCCGGTAGATCGCTGCGCGGCGTGCGGCGCGGTCTCGCTTGAGCCGCGCTTCGAGGTGCGCGGCGAGATCGGCGACTCCGGCCTCATTCCGACGACCAAGCAGTTCGGCACCGCGATGGCGGACATCGTCCGCTGCCGCGACTGCGGTCACATGCAGCTCGACGTCTTCCCGGGGGATGCCGATCTGCGGCGCGCCTACGCAGAGGCGGCATCCGAGGACTACGTGGTCGAGGAGGCGGGTCAGCGCGAGAGCGCGCGCCGGGTGCTCGTCAAGCTCGAGCGCCACGTGTCCCCGGGCCGTCTCCTCGACATCGGGCCGTGGGTCGGCTTCTACATGTCCGAGGCCGTGGCGCGCGGGTGGACCGTGACCGGAATCGAGCTGAGCGAGTTCGGATCGGCCTACGCCCGCGACCGTCTGGGCCTCGACGTCCGCACCGCGGACCTGTTCGAGGTCGACCTGCCGGAGAGGGGCTTCGACGCGGTCCTGATGGGCGACGTGCTCGAGCACCTCACCCGCGTCGACGAGGCGCTGGAGCGCGTCAGGGAATGGCTGGCGCCGGGTGGCGCGCTGGTGCTGCTCCTGCCCGATGCGGGGAGCCGCGTGGCGCGGGGGCTGGGCCGGCGCTGGTGGTCGGTCATCCCGACCCACGTGCACTACTTCACCCGCGCCAGCGTGTCCCACTTGCTCGGCCGTCACGGTTTCAGGGTCGTGGACGTGAGCACCGACCCGAAGGCGTTCACCGTCCGCTACTACCTCGAAAAGGGCGGCGGATACGCGCCCGCGCTGTCACGTGCCCTCGTGCGCGGCGCCGAGGCGATGGGTATCGCCGATCGCATGTGGGCACCGGACTTCAGGGACCGGATGACGGTCATCGCCAGGCGCGAGCCCGCCGGCGTCGAGCTGGCAGCCTCGCCCGATCGAACTGGCGGAAACTAGAGTCTCCGAAGTGCAGGCCACAGCCCGATCGGTCCCGGACACCGGACATCGCGCCGGGCTCCCAAGCCTGGGGCCGATGTTGGACGAGATGCGCGACGCGCCTGAGGTGGTGCGTCCCTCGGCGTTTTGGGAGCAGCTCAACGAGGCGCACCTGAGGTGGCTCGAGGAACGTGGGTTCGACGCCTTCAAGCGCACCGTCAACCAGCAGTACTTCCAGTTCGTGCCGGTCTCGCCATTCACACCCCGCGAGGCGCGCAACCACCCCCTCCGCGAGCAGTATCGCTCGATATCGAGGCAGTTTCGAGCCGTGCTCGGCCGATCGCTGCGGCGACCTACGCCGCGGGTTCTGTCGGCGAGCTTGGTCGACGAGCGCGCAACAACCGCCCTGGACCAGCTCCCTAGTCGACGGGCGCGCAAGCTCTACGCGATCTATGTCGCCGCGCTGTGGGAGGAGGTCGGGCGGCGCGGCGGCCGCGATCTGCTCGATCGGCTCGAGGAGCCTGCCCTGGGGTCCCCGATCTCGATCCACTACCGCGGTCGCTCGACAAGCGAGGACCTCTGCAACTCGGTGCTCGAGCTGATCAGCATGACCGAGCCGCTGCCGGGCAAGCGCCCGCCGCCCGGCGGAGTCATCGAGCTGGGAGCCGGCTACGGGCGCCTGGCATGGGTGTTTCTGTCGGCGTTTCCCGATACGCGCTACATCGTGGTGGACATCCCGCCCGCACTCGCTGTATCCGAGCGCTATCTGTCCGAGCTGTTCCCGGATCGCCGGATCTTCCGGTTCCGACACTTCAGGGAGGGAACCGAGGTCGAGGAAGAGCTCGCCCGGGCACAGGTCGCGTTCCTGACGCCCAACCAGCTCGATCTGATCAGCCCCTTGAGCTCAGAGCTGTTCGTCACGATCAGCTCTCTGCACGAGATGCGCCCGGAGCAGATCGACTTCTACCTTCACCAGGTCGCGCGACACTGCGACGGATACTTCTATTTCAAGCAGTGGCAGGAGTCGGTGAACCCTCCGGACCAGGTCGTGATCCGCCGAGAGGACTACCCGATCCCCGCCGACTGGGTGCCGATATTCGACCGTCCACACCCGGTCCAGACCGCATTCTTCGAGGCCATGTACCGCCTGCCGGGCGACGGATCGCTACGTTCTGAAGCCCCGCAACGGCCCGAGCCGGCCAGATGACGAGATGACACCCGTTCCCAACGCAATCGAGATCCGCGACCTCCACAAGAGCTATCGCATGCCCACGCACCGCGTCGAGACGTTCAAGGAGCGCGCGCTGCATCCCTTCCGGTCGGTCGAGTACACGGAGCTACGCGCGCTCAACGACATCTCGTTCGACATCGGGGCTGGGGAGTTCTTCGGGATCGCGGGGCGCAACGGGTCCGGCAAGACCACCCTGCTCAAGCTGCTGGCCAGCATCTACGCACCCGACCGCGGGACGATCCGGGTCGCCGGCCGCATCGCTCCCTTCATCGAGCTGGGAGTCGGCTTCAACCCCGATCTCGCCGCAAGAGACAACATCCTGCTCAACGGCGTGATGATGGGTCTGACGCCCAAGCAGGCTGAGGCCCGATTCGATCGCGTGATCGAGTTCGCCGAGCTGGAGGAATTCGTCGAGATGAAGCTCAAGAACTACTCCTCGGGCATGCGCGTGCGGCTGGGCTTCGCGATGCTCGTGGAAGCCGATGCCGAGATCCTGCTCATCGACGAAGTGCTCGCAGTCGGCGACGCCTCGTTCCAGCAGAAGTGCGCCGACACCTTCTACGACTTCCAGCGGCAGGGACGCACGATCGTGCTCGTCACACACGCAATGCCCAAGCTGGAGGAGTACTGCGACCGGGCGGTGCTTCTACACGATGCCCGGATGGACTGCATCGGCGACCCGAACGATGTCGGCCAGCGGTACCTGGAGCTGAACTTCCCGCGCGCGCCTCAGGCGGCGGCCTCCCCATCAGGCCGGGCGCAGGACGGGAGTGATGGCGCTCAGTCGGAATGGCCTGCCCGGATCGTCGACTTTCGCTTCGAGGACGAGTCGGGTATCCCCCGGGAGAACTTCAAGCATGGTGAGCCGATCTGCTTCTCAGGCCTGATCGAACCGCTGCAGTCCCTTCAGAGCTGTTGCTTCGGGATCGCCGTTCACGACGCGGCGGGCGTCTCGATCCTGGCGATCCGCTCTCAGGACATCACCGCGCGCGACGGCGACTTGGAACCTGGAGGGCGGACGCACGTGCGCGGCAGGGTGGAAAACCCGCTTGCGTCCGGTCATTACTTCGCACATATCGGGTTGACCATCCGCCGTGACGCCAGCGAGCCGCTCTACATGGAGTCCAATGCGGGCGACTTCGTCGTCTTCGGCGCCGAGGACCTCACCGGCGTCGCGACCGTGATCGCGCCAAAGCATGAGTTCCGCATTCAGCCGGACCCTGGTGAGGTGCGACATCGAGCGGAGCAGGTCGCCGCGTCCTGAGCGCCCGCGAGCATCGAAGCTCTCATCGCTTGATTAGAAGCCCTTGACCGGTCGGCAAGGTGGCGATCTTCACTCCGTTGCGACCGGCGAAGCGATCCATGTCGCGTTTCTGGAGCGCGTAATGCTGCCAGCCATAGTCGTCGAGGAGGACCGGTGCCCCGGTCACGAGCTTGTCCCAGAAGTACTCGATCGCCGCGACCTCTGGCGCGGCAATGTTCATGTCAAGCGACAGGTAGCAGACCTGATCGATCTCGACGCTCTCGAGGCTCTCTGGGACTCGCCCGCGCACCAGTCTCGCCCGCGGGAAGGGAGCGAAGTTACGCTTCGCGACGTCGTAGCAGGGCTCGTACATCCGGGCGTTTTCTTCTATTCGATCTGCCCGTTCCGTCGGCATCATCTGCTCCTCTGGGATGCCCTCGAAGGTGTCGAAGAGGAAAAAGTCCTTGCCGGTGAAGTTGAAGTCGATGTAGCGGCAGATCGCGAGCGAATAGATGCCGGTGTTGACGCCACACTCCACGAAGCTTCCAGGTAGTGCCTTGGCGTGCCACGCGGCCCAGCACGCGATGTGGACCCGCCACTCGATGTGCAGCTCGGGGTAGCCGGGGTCATCCGGAGAGGGCATGATCTTGTGTCCGGAGGCGATACCGGCGGCGTAGGCCTGTGCAAACTCCGGTTCGTCCATAAACGAGACGTCCTTGGCCCAAACAGCAAGCGCGTCGTGGCAGTACGTCGGCGATCCCGAGGCCGGAAACAGGGCCTGATGCTCCGCGTCCCGCGCTGTTGAGCTGGATGATCTCGCTCGCGTGAGTAGCCCTCGAAAAGCCATCCTGCGGAAGTCTGCCAGGGTGCGTCAGGATTGACGTCCTTGGTATTGCCTCCCATGACCAGCGCGAAGCGCCGATGAGGTTCGACCGCACTCCGGTCGATGGGGCGTGGGTGATCGAGTTGGAGCGGCGCTCAGACGAGCGCGGCTGGTTCGCGCGCACGTTCAGCCGCGAGGAGTTCGAGGCCCACGGCCTCGACCCGAGCGTCGTCCACGCCAACACCTCGTTCAATCCGCGCGCCGGCACGCTGCGCGGCATGCACTACCAGGCGGACCCCCACGCCGAGACGAAGCTCGTGCGCTGCACGCGGGGCGCGATCTACGACGTGATCGTCGACCTGCGCCGCGACTCCCACACCTTCAAGGAATGGTTCGCGATCGAGCTGCGGCCCGACAACGACCTCATGCTCTACGTCCCCCGCGGCGTCGCGCACGGATTCCAGACGCTCGATGACGCGACCGAGGTCTCGTACCTGATGTCGCACCAGTACGCCGCGTCGCACGCGCGTGGCGTCCGCTGGGACGATCCCACCTTCGGGATCGAGTGGCCCCGAGCCGAGCGGACCATCTCCGAGCGCGACCGGGGCTTCCCCGACTTCGAGTGAACCGGGTCCTCGTTACCGGCGCGACGGGCTTCATCGGCCGTCATGCGCTGGCGCCGCTGGGAGAGCGCGGATTCGAGCTGCACGCGGTGACGTCTGGTGAGCCCGCCACCGATGCTCAGGCGCGCTGGCACCGCGCCGACCTTCTCGACCCTGCCGATCGGGCGCGAATCGCTCGCGAAGCGGGCGCCAGCCACCTCCTCCATCTCGCCTGGTACACGCAGCCCGGCGACTACTGGGAGTCGGGCCACAACGATCGCTGGGTGGAGGCCAGCCTCGCCCTGCTGGAGGAATTCAGGACGGCCGGCGGGCGACGCGCGGTTATTGCGGGGAGCTGCGCCGAGTACGAGTGGTCCCGCCCCCGGCTGTCGGAGGCCACGACGCCGCTGCGTCCCGCTACGCGCTACGGACGCGCCAAGGATCACCTGCGCGCGGGGGCCGAGGAGCTTGGGCGGCGGGAAGGCCTCGAGGTCGTCTGGGGCCGGCTGTTCTTCCTCTACGGGCCCGGTGAGCACCCTCAGCGGCTCGTACCCTCGGTGACCCGGGCGCTGCTCGCCGGCGAGCCGGCCAGGACCACCGACGGCAGCCAGCGCCGCGACTTCCTGTTCGCACCCGAGGCCGCCGACGCCTTCGCGGCGCTCGTCGACTCGGAGTTCAGCGGCGCCGTCAACGTCGCCTCCGGCGAGTCGGTGAGCGTCAGGGATGTCGTCGAGCTGATCGGGCGGGCGACCGGGCGGCGCGAGCTGATCGAGCTCGGGGCGATTCCGCGACCCCTCGACGATCCGCCGGAGCTCGTCGCCGACACCTCCCTGCTGCGCGAGCGCGTCGGCTGGAGGCCGCGGGTCGGCCTTGCCGAGGGGATCGAGCGCACCGTCGCCTGGTGGCGCGAGCGACTCGGGGCCTGAAAGCCAACCGTTTGGTCTAGCTTCCCGGGCGTGGCCGCCACCGACCGCCCGCTGCTTGCGGTCTGCATCCCGACCCACCACGGGCGCGCCGGCGCGCTGTCGGAGCTGCTCGACCGCCTGCTGCCGCAGCTGCCGCGCGACGGCTCGGTCGAGGTCTGCATAAGCGACAACGCGAGTGAGGACGAGACCGCAGAGATGGTCGCGGCGCGGCGATACGAGCACGAGCTCGTGCGCTACTCGCGCAACGAGCGCGACCTGGGCCTCGCCGGGAACCTGTTCGCGGTCGTCGAGATGGCGCGCGCCGACTACTGCTGGCTGCTGGGCTCCGACGACGCTCCCGCTCCCGGCGGCGTGGCCGAGCTGGTCGCCCAGCTTCGCGCCAACCCGGGCGTCTCGGGCGCGCACCTGGGTTTCCTTCGCCGCAGGGCAGACGACCTCGACGCCCCCGCTCAGGACTGGCCGCCGGACGTGATGCCCGCTCCCGGGCCGCTTCGGGTGCGGTCGGAGTCGGAGTACGTCGAGCAGCTCGGCATGCTGCCGCTCACCTTGTCGCTCAACGTAGTCCACCGGGAGCGCTGGCTTGAGATCGCAGCCGCGGAGCGCCGGCGAGCCGAGCGCACCCCGATCCACCCCCACGTCTACGTCGTCGGGCGCGTGGCACAGCGCTGGCCCGACTGGCTGTGGGCAGAGGCGCCCGTCGTCCTGCTGCGCCAGGCCGCGTATTACCTGGCCGCGGACGCCGACGCCGAGCTCGAGAAATCCGACCTCGGGCGCGAGCTGCGCGCCATGACCGCGGACGTCAGCCGCGTCTGGGCCAACCTGCACGGCCGCAGGTCGCCGCTGCGGCGAGCGCTGCTGGGGCGCTTCGGGCGCTGGGTGATGCACCCCGCCGCGGCGGCGTGGCGCAAGCTCGCGTCGGCGCGGCGGCTGCGCGACGACCTGCTCTATCTCGGCTTCGCGCGGCATTTTTGGCGCAGCCGCGAATTTCGGCGCAAGACCCTGCCACTGCTGCTCACCCCGAGCGCCCGGATGGCAGTCCCCGACTGTGACCAGGACGGCGAGCCGGACGACCATGACCGCCGGCGGGCCCGCCTGACGGGGGCCGGGACGGGGCGCTTCGTCGAGCTCGCGGAAACACCGCTGACCGGCCGCGGCGCGTGGGTCGAGGTCTTCGTCCACAACGACACGGACCGGACCCTGTCCTTCACTGAGCCGCATTACGCCGCGCTTTACGCGCTCTGGGTCGACAGCGCCAGCGGCGAGCAGCTCGACCTTCAGACCTACGTCACCCCGCTCTACCCGCCGGTCCGGCCGGGCCGGGTGCGGCGCCTCGAGCAGCTCGTCTCGGTGCCCGAGCCGGGGTCCTACCGGCTGTTCATCGACCTCTTCGACCGCCGGAGCGGGACCACGATGACGGGGGGTGAGCCGCTGATCGCGGACGTCGAGGTGGGGTCGCGTGCGCGCTTCGCATCGACGTCGGGCCGGCTAGCGGACGCGGCGGAGGAAGCCTCCGGGATTTGACGTCAGCAGCATCTGCTCGCGCGAGGCGTCGACCTCGAAGTCGTCGCGCTCGGCGAGGAACGCCTCGACCGCCTCGGCCGGGCCGGGCCCGAAACGCGGCAGCACGGGATTTCCGTTGACGTTCGTATCGTCGACGATCACATAGCTCCCGGCCTCGACCAGGTCGGCGTAGGCGCGCAGCTCGCCGAGCACGTGATCGCGGGCGTGGTCCGAGTCCAGGATCACGAGGACCGGTCGTGCCCCTTCTATCTCCCCCATGACCCGGTCCACGACCTCGGGGTCGACCGAGGAGCCCTCGAAATATGTGATCCTGGGATGCTGCGGAAGATTCTCGGCCAAGACGAGGTCTACGCTGATGACCCTCCCCTCGCCGAGGGCGTCGAGGATGGAGGCGAAAAACAGCGCCGACCCTCCCTTGAAGGTCCCGGTCTCGAGCACCACCTGGGGGCGGACCTCGGCGAGGATCTCCTGGTAGGCCCACAGGTCGGTTGGGTATTTGAGCGTGGTCCACCCGAGCCAGGTGCGCCCGAAGATCGTGTCCTCCATCGCGTAGTAGTAGGCGCGGTTGAAGTGCTTTGCCAGGGCGCGGCGGACCCGCGGAAACTCGTAGAGCCGCTCGAGGCCGCGCGGCAGGATCCAGTTCGGAAGCGGATGCCCGTCGGCGCCGAACCGTCCGCTAGGCGCGTTCGGATCGGGGCGTCGCCAGGGAAGAAGCACCGGATGAGGCTAGAGCAGCGCCGGCTCGGGAGCCGGGACGGCGAATCTGCCTCCCCACTCGCCGACGTAGGCGTGCTGCGCGGTGATCTCGTCGCGAAGGTTCCAGGGCAGGATCAACACGACGTCGGGGCGAGCCTCCCGGATGGCGTCGGGGGAGCGGACCGGGATGCGGGTGCCCGGGAGATACAGACCCTGCTTGTGGGGGCTGACGTCGACGGTGAACTCGAGGAAGTCGGAGCCGATTCCGCAGTAGTTGAGCAGGGTGTTTCCCTTCGCGGGGGCTCCGTAGCCGGCGAGCCGCAGGCCGTCGCGCTTGAGCGTGACGAGGAAGTCGAGCAGGTCGCGCTTCGCGGCGCGGACCGACTCCTGGAAGGCGAGGTAGGTGTCGAGCTGGTCAAGGCCGGCGGCGCGCTCGCGTTCGAGCAGCGCGGCGGCGCGGTCCGACAGCGCCGGGGGCTGCGCGTCGGCGCGCGCCGCATAGATCCGCAGCGAGCCGCCGTGGGTCGGCAGCTCGTCGACGTCGTGGACCTCGAGCCCGTGCTGAGCGAAGACCCGGCGCACGGTCGCGAACGAGAAGTAAGAGAAGTGCTCGTGGTAGATCGTGTCGAACTGGCGGTGCTCGATGAGCTGCAGCAGATGGGGAAACTCCAGCGTCAGTGCCGCGCCCGGCCTGAGCAGGATCGCGAGGCCTCCGACGAAATCGTTGAGATCGGGGACGTGCGCGAGGACGTTGTTGCCGATCAGCAGGTCGGCGCTCCACTCGGGCGCGAGCCTGCGCGCGGTCTCGACGCCGAAGAACTCGACCAGGGTGGGGATCTCGTGCTCGATTGCGACGCGGGCGACGTTCTCGGCCGGCTCGATACCGAGCACCGGTATCTGGCGCTCGCGGAACCAGCGCAGCAGGTAGCCGTCGTTGCTGGCCACCTCCACGACGCGGCTTTCGGGCCCGAGGCCGAAGCGCTCGATCGCCATCTCCGCGTAGCGCCGCGAGTGCTCGAGCCAGCTTGTCGAGAACGACGAGAAGTAGGCGTAGTCGCCGAAGATCGTCTCGGGCGCCTCGTATTCCTCGAGCTGCACCAGCAGGCACTGGTCGCAGACCAGGGCGCACAGCGGGTAGTAGCGCTCCGCGCCCGAGACCTCGGCCTCGGTCAAGTAGGAGTTCGCGAGCGGGGTGGCGCCCAGGTCGGCGAAGACGTGGCTCAGCGGCGTGCCGCAGAAGCGGCACGTTCCGCGCCGCGGGCGGCTGGTGCCGGGCCCAAGCGTCCCACCCGCTCCCTCGGGGGCGGTGCTGAGAGCCTCCATGGCCGCCAGGCTACCCGGTCGCGGGCGGGGACTCGGCGATGGAGGAGCCGCGGAGACGCGCGATGCATACCCATAGCCCGATCGCACCTGCGGCGATCACCGGTCCGCCGATCGGGATCGCGTAACGGACGTTATAGGTGCCGATTGCCGACGGTACGAGGAGCAGAATCAGGCTGGTGCCGAGAATCAGCACGAGTGCCCAGCGCACCCTTCCCACTGCCAACCCGACCCCCAGCGCGCCCAGGATGATCGCCTGGAGCATCAGGATGGGATGGACCCGCAGGGCCTGCTGGAAATCGGTCAGGGTGTCGAGAGTGTCTTGATCGACGTTGAGTGAATCAGGGTCGTAGTAGCCGTCGAGCCGCATCTGGAGGTCCTTCTCGATCGGTCGGTCCCGCCGGTGGATGTCCATGTACTCGTAGTCGGTTCCGCCCAGGTACTGCTCGTTGTTGATGGCCGGGAAGAAGTACCTGAGAAAGTCGCGTCCGACGGTTGTGGCGTAGATTCGCGGTTGGGCCACGATCGCCCGGAGCCCGAACTTCTCAAGGGCATCGTCGCCGGCGGGCGGGTACCCGAACACGTGCTCCGCGGGGGAGCGCCTGTACCAGGTGTAGAAGTCGGGACCTGGCCTTTCGTCGGCCGGCGAGCTCTCGCATAGCTTCGCCGTCCCGTCAGGCGGCGTGAACTGCGAGCAGTCGGCGAACGGAGCGGCACGCGAATAGATCGCCCAGCCCGTCGCCTGGGTCATGCCGAACGTCCCGGTGCTCGCGGAGTTGAGCGTGAAGTAAAGGAGCAGGACCGCCGCTCCGGCGCCCCCGGCGAGGGCCCCCCGACCGATCCGGACCCATGCGCCGCCGGGGAGCGCGAAGACGAAGAACAACGCCACGGCGGGGACGAGCGGCGCGCTGACGGCGCGAACCCAGGCGCTGTACCCGATCAACATGCCCGCCGCGACGAGCCAAAGGTGGCGAGTCGTGATCCGCCCGACGAGCGCGCGCGGATCATCGAGAGCACGCACGGCCGCATAGAGAGCCAGCACGAGCACGAACGTGAACAGGACCTCGGAGAGGATCGTGTGCTCTACGAGCACCTGATCGAGCGACAGCAGCACCGCGGCGGCGGCGGCGACCGCGGCCCACCGAGGCGCGCCGATCCGGCGGACCATCGCGTACAGCACCAGCCCGGTCGCGATCCCGATCGTGTGCTGGATCGCCAGCGTCACGTCGATGTCGCTCGAGAGAGCGTGGACCACTCGCATGAAGAGGGGATAGCCCGCGGTCCGGACCGGTTCGTCGAACAGGTTTCCGGTCGCCATCACCAGATACGCCGAGGTGTCCGACACGTTGAGGACCGCCGGGTCATAGGCCAGCCAGAGGACGGCGCGCAACCCGATCCCGACCAGGACCACGATGACCAGCGCCAGCGGGATCGCGCCGGCCGATGCGACGACGCGCCGCCGCGCGGCGGTCACCCGATCCGCCAGGCTGATCCCCGAAGCGGTGCTGTCGGCGCCCGCCATTCCGGGAGCGTGCCACACTCCCCGAGCCCGCCGTTCAGTGACACGGAAGCGCCTCCCGGTCTGCCACACTCCCCGACCTCTGGGCAGGCCCGATCCATCCAGCGAAGTGCAGGTGACCAGCCGGTGAGCGCCACAGCCGAGCCAGCGCACCCCCCGCTCAGCGAGGTCCAGGGCCCCTCCGCCTACGGGGGCGGGGCACGGCGCTTCCTCAGCCTGCTGTGGCTGATCGCGGTCACCGACTTCAAGCTGACCTTCCTCGGGACGGTGCTCGGGTACCTGTGGTCGCTGCTGCGGCCCCTGATGCTGTTCGGCGTCCTCTACATCGTGTTCACGCAGGTGTTCCGGTTCGGAGGCAACGTGCCGCACTACCCCGTGTTCCTGCTGATGAACCTGATGCTGTTCAACTTCTTCCTCGAGGCCACGGATCGCTCGGTCGAATCGGTGCTCAAGCAGGAGACGATCGTCCGCAAGATGCAGTTCCCGCGCATGGTGATCCCGCTGTCAGTCGTGCTCACGTCGTTCTTCAATCTCTGCCTCAACCTGATCGTGGTGCTGGGATTCATGCTCGCCTCCGGAGTCGAGCCGCGCTCGACCTGGCTGCTGTTTCCCCTGATCGTTGCCGGGTTCGTGGTGCTCGCGGCGGCGCTGTCGACGATCCTGTCGGCGCTGTTTCCCCGTTTCCGCGACGTGCGCCAGATCTGGGCCGTACTGCAGACGGTTCTCTTCTACGGCTCCCCGGTGCTCTACCCCGCGAGCCTGGTCTTCGCAGCCGGCTTTCAGTTTCAGCTCTTGATCAACCCGCTGGCGCCGCTGCTGGAGCAAGCCAACATCTGGATGATCGATCCGGACGGTCCCACGCCGGAGGGGGCGTTCGACGGGCTTTCCGTCGTCGACGCGGCCGGGAGCATCTGGGGCTGGCTCGGCCCTGCCCTCGTCTTCGTCGGCCTGTGCGTCTTCGCGCTCTGGATCTTCAACCGCGAGGCCCCGCGTATCGCCGAGGAGCTGTAGCGCCGGCTCAGCCGGACCGGGCCCGGCTCGCCGATGCCCCCTTTCTCGATCGTCGTCGTCACCTGGCAGTCGGCCGGGCACCTCGCCGCGCTCGTCGAGTCGATGAACCGACGGCTCGACGGCGACCCCGAGCTGATCGTCGTCGACAACGCGTCGGACGACGATCCCCAATCGGCCGCACGCGCGTGGCGCGGCCCCGCGAGCGTCGTCCGACTGGAGGCCAATGCCGGCTACGGCGGCGCCGCCAACGTCGGCGTCGCCAGGGCAGGAAGCGACGCCGTGGTCATGCTCAACCCCGACACCGAGCTGCTCGACTCAGGGCTCGGCGAGCTGGCGGCGTTCGCGCTCGAGCGCGATGCCCTCGTCGGGCCGCGGCTGCGAAATCCCGACGGCTCCGTGCAGCCGTCCGCCAGCGGGGCGCCCGTCGGCGCGTGGCCGTGGATCGGGGCGCTGGTCCCGGGCTCGCTCGCCCCACCCGCGTTGCGGGCCTGGACCGAGCCCTGGCGGCTCGACGCGCCCGTGCGGGTCGCGTGGCTGACCGGCGCATGTGTCGCCGGACCGCGCTCCGCCCTGCTCGAGCTGGGCCCCTTCGATCCCGCGATCGAGATGTTCGGCGAGGACCTCGACCTCGGCCTGCGGGCGGCGCGCGTCGGGGTCCAGTCCTGGTTCTGCCCCACGTGCTGCGAGCTGCTGCACCACGGCGGCGCTTCGGCGGCGTTGCGCTACGCGGCGGGGCCCGAGGTCGTCGTCGCGCTGACCCGTCGCGCGGTCCTGCGGCGCGCCTACGGCCCGGCGCGGGAGCGCCGCGCGTGGCTCGCGCAGCGGCTCAACCTGCGCCTGCGCCTGATCGCCAAGCGCGCGCTGGGGCGCGACGCGAGCCGCGAGCGCGACGCGCTCGACGCGGCGCTCAGCGCCGCGCGGCCGCCCGAGCTGCCGCCACTTCGGTGACGACGCGCTGGAACTCCGCAAGGCTGCGCTCCGGAGCGAAGCGCCGCATCACGTCCCGGCGGCCCTCGGCGACGAGCCGCGAGCGCAGAGCCTCGTCCTCGAGCAGCTTGATGGTCGCCCCGGCGAGCGCCTCGCTGTCGCCCGGCGGGACGAGCAGCGCCGTCTCGCCGTCGCGCAGCACCTCGGGGACCGCGCCCTCGCGCATCGCGACGACCGGGCACCCCGCGACCAGCGCCTCGCACGGCACGCGTCCGAACGCCTCGCCGATCCGGCGCGGGTTGACGACCACGTCGGCGGCGGCGTAGACGTCGGCGACGCGGTCGGTGTGGGCGGCGAACGTGACCGCGCCGCTGAGCCCGAGCCTCGCGGCAAGCTCGTCGAGGCAGTCGCGGTAGGCGAGGTCCTGCGGCCTGGGATGGGGATCGCCGACGATCAGGGCGCGAGCGTCGGGGAAGCGGGCGCGGATCGCGGGCAGGGCCGCGATCAGCACGTCCTGGCCGCGGTTCTCGGTGATGTTCCCCAACGCGACGAGGCAGCGCTCGCCGGGCGCGATCCCGAGGCGTTCGCGATATCCCTGGCCGTCGCCGCCCGAGTGGTCGGGGATCGGCGGGTACAGCACCGACACGCGAGCTCGGCGAGCGCGCGCGTACTGGGCCGCGACGGTACGCGAGCAGGCGAGCACCGCGTCGGCGAGCGCTCCGGTCATCGCCGCCAATGCTCGGCCGCCGACGACCCTGGCGGCGGTCGCCGGGCCGCGGGCTCCGGCTCCGTGGCCCCGGCCTCCCGGGAAGAGCTCGCCGGCGTAGACGATCGCCGGGACGCCCTCGCGCCGCGCGGCGACCAGCGGCGCCGGGAGCAGGGCGCTCGACACGACGACTAGCCCCGGTCGGCGCTCGCGCACCAGGGCGCGGAACGCCCGCGACTCCCGGGCGACGCGGCGGGCAGAGCCGGTGGCCGCGATCGGGTCGCGAGGCAGCGTCAGCGCCTCGTAGTCGAGGCTGGTGATGCGGGCGAACTCGCCGAAGGCGTCGGCGACCGGGCCGGGCCCCGGAACGACGACGTCGAGATCAGCCTCACCGGACAGCCAGCGCAGCTCGGCCTCGAGCGAGCGCGACGGACCACTCGTCGCGGCGAGATGAAAGACCGCTAGGGCCCGCGAGGGCGCGGCCGATGCCACCCTCAGCCTGCCCCCGAGCCGCGGTCGGCCTCAACGGCCGCGTCGGAGCCATGGCCCCACGCCGCCCGGCGACGCAGTGCCGCTCGCAGCCCGCGCACCGGCGCTAGCTCGACCGGCGAGCGTCCGGGCGCTCCCGCGCGGCGGTAGCGGCCCCATTCGCGAAGCCCGCGCAGGCGACCGCGCAGCGGCGCCAGAGTACGATCGGCGACAACGGCGTAGGCCAGATACGCGATCTCGTAGGCCAGGATCGCGGCGCCGTATCGCCGCAGGTGGCGGGAGTCCGCGTTCTTGGCCAGCGTTCGCACCCGGTTGAGGCCGACGTGGTAGTGCTTGAAGGCCGAGTTGTGGCGGCCCGTCCCGCCGTGGTGATGCCAGACGACGGCGCTGGGGGCGCACTGCGCCCGCCACCCCGCCATCCGCGCGCGCCACGCCAGGTCGGCGTCCTCGAGCGCGAAGAAGAACGTCGGGTCGAGCCCGTCCAGCTCGTCGAGCATGCTGCGGCGAAGCAGGGCCGCCCCGCCGCTGGCGCCGAAGACCTCGAACGGCTCGCTCGGCAGCGCCCCGACGGGCTCACCGAGGCCGCGATCGAACGCCACCCCGAGGCGGTCGACCCCGATCCCGGCCGAGTTGACGACGTCCGGCGATCCGGCGAAGCGCATCTGTGCGGCCACGGCGCCGACGTCGGGCGCGCCCCGCCCCGCCTCGAGCAGGGCGGCGACCGCGCCGGGCTCGACTGTGGCGTCGTTGTTGACCAGCAGCACCCATTCACCGCCGGACCGCTCGACGCCGGCGTTCACGGCACTGGCGAAGCCGCGGTTGTCGGGCAGCGCCACGACGGTCGCGTCGGCGAAGCGCCCCGCGATCCTCTCCGCCGAGCCGTCGCCCGACCCGTTGTCGACCACGATCAGCTCGGCGCCGCCGTCGAGGTCCGCGAAGGCGCCTTGAAGCGACGCGACGCACTCGATCGTGAGCGTGGGGCGGCGGTGGTTGACCACGACCGCCGACACGGCGGGACCCCCGGACGGCGGCGTGTGGGCGCCGCTCATGGCGCGCCCGGGGGGCTCAGTACGCCCCGGTGCCGCGCAGGACGACCGGGAAGGTCTGGGCGAGGATCCGGAGGTCGCGGGCCAGCGACAGGTTCTCGACGTAGTCGAGCTCGACCGCGAGACGCTCGGCGAAGGTCAGCTCGCCGCGCCCGAAGACCTGCATCGGCCCGGTCATCCCGGGCTTGACCTGAAGCCGGAACCTGTGCTCGGGCCGGTAGCGCTCGACGAGCTCGATCTGCTCCGGCCGCGGCCCCACGATGCTCATGTCGCCGCGCAGGACATTGGCGAGCTGTGGCAGCTCGTCGATCGAGAGCCGGCGCAGGAAGCGCCCGACCCTGGTGACGCGGGGATCGCCGCGCAGCTTGAACATCGGGTCGGGGAGCTCGTCGAGCGAGACGACCTCCGAGAGGCTCTCCTCCGCCCCCGCCACCATCGTCCTGAACTTGAAGACGCGGAAGGGCGTGCCGTTGAGCCCCGCCCGGAGCTGGGTGAAGAACACGGGGCCGCGGCTGTCGAGCTTGATCGCAAGCGCGATCAGGGGAAGCAGCGGGGCCAGCACGAGCAGCGAGCCGCAAGCCACGGTGAGGTCGAAGCCGCGTTTGAGCAGGACCGTCGAGCGCGACACGTCCCAGGTGTCGTATTCGAGCACCGGCAGGTCGGCGACCTGCGAGATCAGCGGCGCCGGCCCGGCGCGGCCGCGCAGCGCCGAGACGACGCTGAGCTTCACCTGGTTGGCACGGCAGACCTCGGCGAGCCGGCCGATCAACTCGGAGTCCATGTGCTCCTCGGCGACGATCACCCGGTCGACGCGCCGCACCGCCCCCTCGAGGCGGTCCAGGCTCTCGCCGCCGCGGGCCTCGGCCGTCAGCTCCGCCTCGTCGGCCAGCTCGAGGTGCATGTCACGGAACAGCTCCAGCTTGCGCCGCGTCGCCGCGGCCAGCTCTTGGTCGCCGATCACCACCGTGCGCTCGCGCGGAGTGAGCCGGCGCCACAGCCCCCGCGCGCCGGCGCGCAGCGCGAAGGCCGCGGCAGCGGCGCTGACCGCGATCGCGACGGCCTCGCCGGTGGTCAGCGGGTCGGCCGGGGTCAGCGGCAAAACGAGGGCGAGCCCCGCTGTCCCGACCGCGGCCCAGGCGGCAATCGCGGGAAGCTCGTCGAACGTGAGATGGCGGATCGAGCGGTGATCGCGGTCGTAGAGCCCGAGCAGCTTGGCGAACACGATCCACAGCGGCAGCGGCGCGAGGACCCACGGAAGCTCGACCAGCGACGTCGAGATGACGACCGCGAACCCGGCCGCCGTGAGGTCGGCGAGCGCGAGCAGGCGCCGGCGAAGGACGTCGCGCCACCACCGCGTCGGCGCCTCGCGCAGATCAGGCGCGAAATCGGCGGGCTGAGCCGCGCCCCGTCGCGGCCGCATCGTGGTGCGAGCCTTGGTTGCTCTCTCGCGCCCGGCTGCGTCCCGCGCCGGGTCCTTGAGTACCTCGCGGGGCATCACGATGACACCGTCCCGGTTTCGGGGCGGGCGCTGAGCATATTCCACGCCCAGGCGGTTAATTGCGTCATTTCCTGCGTCATCTCCAGCTAACGCTCCAGCCGCTGGGGACACCGGCTTCCTTGGGGGTGGTCTCGGGCGCGGCCGTCGGCCCCTGCGCCTCGGGGCCCTGCTCCGCGGTGCCGAGCTGCTTGCCGAGCGGGCCCGATTGGAGGCTGGCCTGGAACTCCTGCTCGGACGCCGGGATCGCCTCGCGACGCTGGAAGATCTGGGCCAGGGGGTTGAGCTCCCGGGCGCGGTCGAGCGAGGCGCGGGCGCCCTTCAGGTCGTTGAGCCCGACCTCGAAGCGGGCGTTGACCAGCCAGATCCGCCAGTCATCGGGCGCGCGCTCGCTGGCCTCGTGGATCGCCTTCTGGGCGCCTACCAGATCGCCGCTCAGCTCCTCGAGCAGGGCGAGCTGTATCCACGGCTGCGACGCCCACGGCTGGAGCGTCGCGGCGTCGCGCGCGTCCTGCGCGGCCCGCTCGAGCTCCGATCGCCCCGCGGCCGACTCGCTCTGGACGAGCTTCGCCTCGGTGAAGAAGACGACCGACGCGACGATGATCGACGCCCACCCCGCGGCGAGCGCGGCGACGCCCCACCCGAAGCTGCGCCTCGAGAACTCGGCGCGCTCCATCTCGACCGTGTCGCTGCGCTCGTCGATCGTGTCGGCTCGCGACGGCCGGTAGAGGGCCAGTCCGGTCAGCAGGCCCGCGCCGACGACCACGACGACGAAGGCCGACGGGAACTCAAACGTCCATTCGAGGGCGGCCGAGGCTATGCCCGTGGCAAGCACGGCGGCCGCGACGCCGAACTCGCCTCCCGTGTCCGGGATCAGGCCGGGGCGCTTCCAGACCGCCAAGCCGGCGGGAGCGAGGAAGCCGAGCACGAAGATGAGCCCCGGGAGGCCCAGCTCGGCGAGGTTCTCGAAGAACAGCGAATGGGCGTGGCGGATCTGCCGGGTGAACGTGGCGTTCTGGTTCCAAAGCGCCTCGTAGCCGCCCCCGCCGACCCCGATCAGCGGATCGGACTTGAAGCCGTCGAATGCGACCTCCCAGTACTGGCAGCGGCCGCTGGAGTCGAGCCTCGAGATGTCGCTGGCGGCGTCCCCGCCGGCGACCTGCTCCGGCGGCGGCTTGCAGAACTCGTCGATCTGCTGCACGGGATCGATCGCGATCCCGAGTCCGACCACTCCGGCGAGCACGACGAGCCCACCGGCCAGGACCATCGCGCGGTTGACCCGGAGGCGCCCGAGCGGGCCGTCGGCAAGGAAGCGCACGAGGCCGACCAGCAGCGCGATCCCGACCGTGAACGCGACCATCTCGTGGCCCTGGCTGTCGAGCGTCGGCCCCTGGATGGCGTCGACGAGGTCGCTGCGCGCCCTGACCAGCACGATCAGGGCCGCCGATCCCGCGCCGCCGAGCAGCATGGCGGCTACGAGGCGCGGGCGGGCGGGCCCGAGGACCAGCAGCGCCGCTGCGCCGACCGCGGTGGCGAGCGCCGCACCGGCCGATGCGGTCATGTAGAGGGCCAGGCCGCAGATCGGAATCCCCGCGACCGCCAGGGCCCGCGCCAGGCGCGTCGAGGCGTTCGCGCCGAGCCAGGTCAGCAGCACGGCGCCCAGGGCCATGCAGGCACCGAGCGCGTTCCAGTAACCGATCGGGTAGCTGAGCCGTCCCTGGGCGTCGGGCAGGAAGGTCGCGATGTTCTCCTCGCCCCCCGGCAGCCCGGGCAGGAAGCGGCTGACGAGCGCCCATGCGGCCAGCGCGACGATCCCGGCGGCAAGCCCCGCGAGCCAGGTGCGCGCGCTGCCGCGCGGCGAGACCAGAAGCACGAGCACGAAGATGCCCAGGTACTCGGCGACCCGGAGAACGTCGGTGAACGCGGCTCCATCGTCGCTCGCCCAGATCATCGACAGCGCCGCGAAGGCGCCGAGCGCGCCGAGCGACGTCGCGGAGAGGATCGCCCGCGCCGGGATCCGGCCGCGCGGCAGGATTCCGAGCACCAGGCCGACGATCACGGCCCACCAGATGGCCGCGGTCATGAACGCGATCAGCAGGATCGAGGAGCCGCCGTCGGCGAGCGAGATCGCGAAGTACGCGGCCGCGATGGCCGTGATGAGCCCGGCTTTCAGCAGTCGAGGCATGCCTGCCACCGAAACTCTCGCGGGGCGGCTTTGTTTCACTCCCAGAGGTCCTTTCAAGGATCTGGTTCGTCTACTATGCCGATCTCCGGTATGAAGCAAGGCAGCGGGAAGTCTAGGTTTGCCGGGCTGGTCTTGGCCTGCGCCGGCATCGTCGCTCTCGCAGCGGCGCTGGCGGCCCCTGCCGCATTCGCCGAGCCTGCGGTCGACGAGTACACGCTAACCCTTCCGCAGGCCTCAGGCGATCAGCACCTGCCTCCGGGGGCGTCTTCGTCGGCCGCGCCGGGCGCGGTCGCACCCAATCCCGACGCCACCGACCTCGACAACTCGGAGCAGAAGAAGGGCCTGGCCGAGGAGGTCGGCACGACGCCCGAGCTCGGCGCCCCGGGCGCAGACGTGATCACGCCCACCCCGCTTCACACGTCCAGCCGCGGGATCCCGACGATCGTCGCCGACACGCTGAACGAGACCGAGGGCGGAGCCCCCGCGCTGCTGATCACGCTGGGGGCAATCGCCGTGATTGGAGTCTGGGCCGCGTTCCGGCGCCGGCGCTCCAATCTGCGCCCAACCGGCTGATGCGCCACCGCCTCGCCCTCGCCGCGCTCCTCGGAGCGCTCAGTCTCACGCTTGCCCCGAGCGCGGCTTCGGCGGGCGTGTCGCGCGACTTCTGGGGCGTGATCCCGATCAACGAGCTCACCCAGGACGACTTCGATCGCATGGGGCAGGGACAGGTCGGCACGCTGCGGATCGGCGCGCTGTGGCGTGACATCGAGCCCAATCCCGGGGAGTACGACTTCTCGTATCTGGACTTCGTCGTCGGCCAAGCGGCGGCCCACGGGATCAGGGTCCTGCCGTTCCCCTACGGGACCCCTAACTGGATCGACAAGGACTGCGCCGGGCTCAGCGACTCGCAGTGCGAGCGCGTCCCGCCGCTCGCCACCGATGCCGCCAAGAGCGCCTGGAAGCAGTTCCTGGCGACCCTGGTCGGCCGTTACGGGCCGGGCGGAGTGTTCTGGCAGCAGAACCCGGGCATCCCTGCG